>JAGGZT010000016.1 GCA_021161905.1 Acidobacteriota bacterium
CACCTATTTTATGACTGAACGCGGTGTGGGAAAGGTGGTGGATGGGATTAGTTTTCGCTTGCTTCCGGGTGAGGTTTTGGGGATTGTTGGGGAGTCGGGCTCGGGAAAGACGATGACCGCCCTCTCCCTCATTCGGCTTCTTCCCCCCAGGGCGCGGGTGGTCTCGGGGAGGGTGATCTTTTCCGGGGAGGATCTGCTTTCCCTCCCTGAGCATCGGATGAGAGTGATCAGGGGGGCTGAGATAGGGATGGTGTTTCAGGAGCCTATGAGTAGTCTTGATCCGGTTTTTACCATCGGGGAGCAGATGGTTGAAGCCCTTCGTTTTAAGCGAGGAGTGAAGGGGAAGAAAGCGGTGGATGAAGCTTTGTCCTATCTCTCTGCCGCAGGCATTCCCGAGGCGAGAAGGGTGTTTTTCTCCTATCCCCATGAGCTTTCTCGGGGGATGTGCCAACGGGCGATGATCGCCCTCTCCCTCTCCCTTCGCCCAAAGCTCCTCATCGCCGATGAACCAACCACTGCCCTCGATGTCACCGTGCAGGCAGGGATAATAGAGCTTCTCAAAGGTCTCGTTTCCTCCTTTTCCCTTTCCCTCATCTTCATTTCCCACGATATCTCCTTGGTGGGGGAGATTGCCTCGCGGGTCCTTGTCCTCTATGGGGGATGGGCTATGGAGGAGGGGTCGGTAGACGATATCCTTGATCGTCCCCTTCATCCCTATACCCGGGCGCTCATCGCTGCTGAGCCGGGTTTGGATGGGGAGCTACCGGAACCGCTTCCCGGCTGCCTCCCCGATATCTTTATTAAAGGGGAAGGGTGTCTTTTTCACCCCCGCTGCCCCGAGGGCGAAGAAAGATGCCGTTATGAAATACCCCCTTACAGGGATATCGGGGGGAGGAAGGTTCGTTGCTTCAAGGTGGAGGGGTGAATGGGTGGTGCTCCGCTTCTTTCCTTTAAGGAGGTGAGCAAGCGGTTCATCCGCTCTGGCCTTTTTTCCTCCCGCTCCCAAGAGGTTCTCGCCCTTTCCCAGGTGAGCTTCGATATCCATCGAGGAGAGGTGCTTGGGCTGGTGGGGGAATCGGGTTCAGGGAAAACCACCTTGGGGAAGATAGCGGTAGGGCTTATCCCCCCTTCCTCGGGGCAGGTGCTCTTCGAGGGGAAGGAGCTCTCCCCTAAGCTGGAGCTTGGACGGAAGATGGGGATGGTTTTTCAGAACCCTTTAACCTCCTTGAACCCGAGGATGCGGGTGGGAGAGATAGTGGAAGAGCCTTTGAAGATTCAGCTTAAACTTTCCTCCTCAGAGAGGCGTCTTAGGTTAAAAGAGCTCTTTGAAAAGGTGGGACTTCCCCTATCGCTCGCCAACTGCTACCCGGATGCCCTCTCCACTGGTCAGAGACAGCGGGTGGGGATAGCGAGGGCGATTGCTACCTCCCCTCGGTTCGTGGTTCTCGATGAACCGGTATCCGCTCTCGATCTTACGGTGCAGGCGCAGATACTTGCACTTCTGTCTCAGCTTTGCTCGGAGTTTGGGCTTACTTATCTTCTAATCAGCCATGATCTCAGGGTGGTAGCCGGGATGAGCGATCGGGTGGTGGTGATGTATCGGGGAAGGGTGGTTGAGCTTGGAAGAAGAAAGGAGATAATGGAGGAGGCGAGACATCCTTATACCAGGGTCCTTCTAAACTCCATTCCTACCCCCAAGGGGAGGAGAAGGGCGAGGTTTGCCCTGGCAAAGGAGGAGGCTCCGCCTTTAACAAATGGTAGAGGATGTCCCTTTGCACCTCGTTGCCCTGAGGTGGAGGAGAGATGCAGGAGGGAAACCCCTTCCCTTCGCCCTGTTTCTTCTTCCCATTTTGTCTCCTGCCATCTGATTGAATAAAAATGAAGGAGGGGCGTAATTTTAATGTAAAATGGAAACAAAGGCTGGATAAATTTCGTAAGTCTAAGTGAAAAGGAGGATAGGATGTCAGAGGGGATCAATAAGGAGGGGACAAGCGGTCCTTTAGCAAGGATAGTAGGGATTATTACCTCACCTACCGAGACCTTCAGGGAGATAGCGTCAAAACCGAGCTTCGTTGCTCCGCTGATCGTTATCATCGGCTTCTTCATAATCTTCGCCCTGGTCTATACCTCTAAGACCGATATGGCTGAGATGATGCGGATACAGCTCGAAAAAAGCGGTAGGCTCGACCAGATACCCTTGGATCAACAGGAGGCAGTTCTCAGTAAAGCGGCGAAGATCGGTTCCTATTCTATGGTCATAGGTGGCGCGATAGCGATCCCTCTCGTTTTCGTGGTCGTTGCCGCGGTGCTTCACCTTGTAGGGACCTTAGCTAATGCCGAGACCAACTTCAAGCGCGTGTTCTCTGTAACCACTTACTCCTTTGTCCCCGGGATCTTCCGTTATATTTTGGGGACGCTCCTCTTGCTGTTAAAAAGGGCTAACACTATTTCAATGGAGGCTTTGGTGAAGTCCAATCTGGGGGCGATGCTGGGCTACGAGTTGGGGAAAGGAGTTCTTTCTAAAGTTCTTTATTCTGTTGATCTGTTTACCATCTGGTCTCTGGTTCTTCTCGGGATAGGTTATTCCCAGGTATCGAAATTCAACACTAAGCGTTCCATATTTATAGTATTTGGTCTTTGGGTGTTGTGGATCGTAATTAGGGTGGCGCTTGGAGAGGCTTTCGGCGTAAAAATTAATTAAGGAAAGGAGCAAGCTGCATTGAAGAAAAAGTCGCTGGGTTTGATCGTTATTGTGGGGTTAATCGCAACCGTTTTCCTGGTGAGTTTCCTCAAGTCCGGTAAGGAGAAAGGTAAGGAGGTATATGCAGAGAAGGTAGGGAAACGGGACATCGTATCTACCGTCTCCGCTTCGGGGGTGATTGAGCCCAAGGTAAGGGTGAACATCAGTTCGAGCGTGATCGGGAGAGTGAGCAAACTGGCAGTTGCCGAAGGCGATTATGTGAAGAAGGGGGATTTTCTCCTCCAGATAGATCCACAGCGGTATCAGGCTCAGGTGCGGAGTGCGGAGGCGAACCTCCGTATGGCGAAGATCGGAGTAGAACGGGCGAAGGTTGATCTCGATAATGCCAAGATCAACCTTGAACGAACCCGTTCCCTCTATGAGCGTGGTTTTGCCTCCAAGCAGGACCTGGAGCAGGCGGAGCTCCGTTATCAACAGGCGAAGGTGGAGCTCGATTCTGCGGAGGAGAGGGTACGCCAGGCACAGGCACAACTCGATCAGGCAAAAGATGAGCTCTCTAAGACCACCTTCTATGCCCCGATGAGCGGGGTAGTTGCTATGCTGAATGTGGAGGAGGGGGAGACGGTTATCACTGGAACGATGAACAATCCGGGTACAGTGATAATGATGATCGCCGATATGAGTGAGGTATTAGCCACAGTTAATGTGGATGAGACCGATGTCACTGCGGTAAAGATGGGACAGAAAGCAACGGTGGAAGTAGATGCAGTAGAGGGAAAGAAGTACTTGGGCAAGGTGGTAGATATCGCCAGTTCCGCTACCAAGGAGGGTGATGTTTCGGTGTTTAAGGTAAAGATCCTTCTCGAAAAGCCGGATGCTCGCCTCCGCCCAGGAATGACCGCTCATGCCAAAATAGAGACCAGGAGGAGGGAGCAGGTTCTTGCTGTTCCCATCCAGTCGGTAGTAGAGCGGGAGGTAGAGGTTTCCCCAGGGAAGAAGGAGAAGCGGGAGGTGGTATTTGTAGTGGAGAAAGGGGTGGCAAAGATGAAGGAGGTAAAGACTGATATATCCGATGCCTCCTATGTAGCGATACTTTCCGGGATAAAGGAGGGAGATATGGTGATAACCGGTCCTTATCGCACCCTTAAAGGAATTAAGGATGGGGACCCGGTTACCATAAAGAAGAAGGAAGAGGAAGGCAAGAAGGGACAATCCGTTCAGGTTAAGGTAGAGTAAGGAGAAGGCGATGAGGAATGAGAACAATTTTCTTATAAAGACCGAGGAGCTCACCAAGGTCTATCGGCTCGAGGGGGAAGAGGTAGTAGCGGTGGACAGGGTGAATCTCAAGGTGAATGAGGGGGAGCTATTGGCGATTATGGGACCATCCGGTTCCGGCAAGTCGACCTTGATGAATCTTCTTGGCTGCCTTGATACTCCGACCGCGGGTACTTATTTCCTTAAGGGACAGGATGTCTCCAAGCTCAGCGATGATGAGCTAGCCGAGATAAGGAACAGGAGGATCGGGTTCGTCTTCCAGACATTCAACCTCCTCCCTCGGGCGACCGCGCTCCATAATGTGGAGCTTCCCCTGATCTATTCCCGGGTATCACCCAAGGAGCGAAGGGAGCGAGCTTTTTCCGCCCTTGAGTCGGTAGGGCTTGCCGATCGAGCCAATCACCGCCCGAACGAGCTCTCCGGAGGTCAAAGGCAGAGGGTGGCGATCGCTCGAGCATTGGTTACCAAGCCCGCCATCATCCTTGCTGATGAGCCCACGGGAAATCTTGATTCGAAAGCGAGTGAAGAGCTAATGGAGCTCTTTCTTGCTTTGAATGAACAGGGAAATACCATAATAATTGTGACCCACGAGCACGACATTGCGAGGAAGACCAGAAGGATAATCCATCTTCTTGATGGGAAGATAACCGGAGAAGAGAGGCTAAGCTGATGTTGGTATTACTCTATGAGAGCTTCAAGATAGCGTTAGGTGCGATATCCGCTAACAAGATGCGCTCCATACTTACCACATTGGGGATAATCATTGGGGTGGCTGCAGTTATTGCTGCTGTATCCATCGTTCAAGGGCTTTCTTATCTGGTCAATAACCAGTTGGCTGAGCTCGGTGCCGATTTTATCCTGGTTATCCCTCACCGTCCCCCTGGGGAGGAGGGGCTCAAGCTGGGAAGGATTAAGCTTACTTACGAGGATGGATTGGCGATCCTCGAGGAGGCTACCGCCATCCGTGATTATTGCCCCACTGTGCAGAGAACAGTACTGGTGAAATATGGTGAAGAGCACGCGGCTACCACGGTTACCGCTACCACCTCTTCCTATCAAGACATCAATGTCCATTATGTCGATGAAGGGAGGTTCCTCTCCAGAATAGATGTAAAGCATAGGAAAAGGGTTTGTGTTGTGGGGAGGAAGGTGCTGGAGAACCTCGGTATAAAAAGCGATCCCATCGGGAAGCAGATCATAGTGGGGAAGGATAGTTTTACCATCGTTGGAATAATGGAGAAGAAGGGGCAGGCTCTCGGTAAGGATGCCGATGACTTAGTGATAATCCCTTATACCTTGGCAAGCAACCTTTTTGGAAGACGGGTCCTCGACCAAACAATACTTGCCTTCAAGGCGAGTTCAGTTTCTCTGGTGGATCTGGCTAAGGATCAGATAACGGGGATCCTGAGGAAGAGACACGGCTTAAGGAAGGACCAACCTGATGATTTTCAGGTTATACTTCAAAGCGATATGCTTAAAGGGGTGAGTAGCATTCTCGGCGGGGTTACCGCTACCGTCGCTGGTATAGTGGGGATCTCCCTCTTAGTCGGTGGTATCGGGATAATGAATATAATGCTCGTCTCAGTGACCGAGCGGACAAGGGAGATAGGGATAAGGAAGGCGGTGGGAGCGAAGAGGAGGGACATCCTTCTCCAGTTCTTGATCGAAGCGATCGCGCTCAGTCTCGTCGGTGGGGCTATTGGAGTTCTGTTTGGTTTTGGATTAGGACGGCTGGTGACCTCCTTGATCTCGGTTCTTCCTCAAGCCCATGTGCCGGTATGGGCGATCTTTCTTGGTTTTGGCTTTTCTACCGCTGTCGGTCTCTTCTTTGGCATCTATCCTGCGGCAAAAGCGAGCAGACTTGATCCTATAGAAGCCCTCCGCTACGAATAAAACCTTACTTAGTAATCGATCTTACAGCTGGTAGCGAGTACCAGCTGTATTTTTATGTATGGGATAAGCGAGGAGGTAGGAGTTCGAAAGAAAAAAGACTTGACAATGATTTTTCCGCTGTGGTAGAATTCAGCTTTGTCAAGAAGGGGTAATAGGTTGAAAAGAAAAGAGCTTATCCCTTTAAGACGCCCACCAAAAGGGGGTGGTGAGCGGGGAACTAAAGAATGGAGAAAAGGTTAGGGGTTTTCCCCGCCGGAATGGTAGCTCTAGTAACCTTTTAAAACTATAAGGAGGTATGAGCAGTGAGCTTCCAGGGTACGTTGGTAGGTTACTTCCATAAGGGTGGTCCGGTTATGTGGCCGTTGCTTTTCTTCGCTATCCTTACGCTGGCTTACGCAATTGAGAGATTGTGGTTTTATTCGAAGGCGAAGGTCCGTACTGACGAGTTTCTCGGTAAGCTCCGTGCTGCCCTTCTCAAGAAGAAAAGCGTGCAGGAGGCGATAAAGGTATGTGAAGAGTATAAGGGTCCTATTGCTAACATCCTGAAGGCTGGTCTTCTCAAGTATGGAACTACTGAGGATGAGATAACCAAAGCGATGGAGATTGCAGCTACCCATGAGCTCTCTCGTCTGGAAAGGGGAACGGCGGTTCTTGCTACTTCAGCTAATGTTTCCCCCATCCTTGGCTTCTTGGGCACGGTTACCGGGATGATCAAATCGTTCGGTGTGTTGGCAGCTGCTGGTCTTACCAACCCGGCGAAGGTGGCGGAGGGTATCTCTGAGGCGTTGATCACCACCGCTACTGGGTTGGCTATCGCGGTTCCCGCCCTTCTCTTCTACAACTGGTTTATGAGCACCATAGGCCGATTTGTTTTGGAGATGGAGACCGGTTCTACTGTGCTCCTCGAGACCTTCGCCGAGATGGAGAGAGAGGGGAAATAAGAGGAGTAATTGATGAAGCTTAGAAAACCGAAAACCTTAGGAGCTTACATCCCTACGGTCTCCATGGCGGATATTGCTTTCCTCCTCATCATCTTCTTTATGCTAACTACCACCATTCCTGTGGATAGGACGCCGGTGCAGTTGCCGAAGAGCATCGAGCGAAGCGGGTTCCCTGAGGGGTCGGCGGTGATCGCCATTACCCCCGAGGGACTGATCAATGTTTCTGATGGAAAGGAGCAGAGCCATCCTGTGGCGGATATTTCCGATATCTTCTCCTTTGCCGCCAATGTGTTGGTTGATGACCCCACTCATACCTTTGTGATAAAGGCTGATGGGCAGGTTCCTTACCAGATCATAGATGCTGTTATAACCCAGCTTCGTTCTGCTCGGGTGGAGAAGATCGTTCTCCTTACCGACCAGGAGACCGTAAGTTGAGGGGGTGCCAATGAAGATTAAGCGTAAGAAGTTTACTCCCGAGATCCCCTCTTCGTCGATGGCGGATATTGCCTTCCTCCTCATCATCTTCTTTATGCTCACCTCGGTGTTCAGTATGGATAAGGGGATCCAGTTCAAACTCCCCAAGGATGAGCCAGCGACGATAACCCAGCCGGAGGAGGCGATTCACATCCATGTCCTCGATGATGGGAGCATTGTGGTCGATAATAAGCCAATGGTGCTTTCTGATATCAGGGAGTATGTCAAGAGCAAGGTGGAGATAAACCGAACCAAGCCGGTTATCGTTCATTGCGAACCGGGAACACCTTACGCCCGGTTGATCGATGTTCTCGATGAGTTGAAACAGCTTGAACTTGAGATGTATCCGGAAAATAAGGATGATGATCCTACAAATGATAAGCACATCTTCATCTCTATACCCACCCAGGAGGAGATAGCTGCTTGGGGCCAGTATCTCGGGAGTTGAGAAAATTAATGGGAAAGGACTATGGCAAAGAAGGAGAAAGAGAATAAGGCGTTGAATCCTTCGGCGGACGAGGAGGTGGGGTTAAGTTATCTCGTTGAACTCTATTCCCCTCGCGAGAATAGACGTCTCAAGATAGCGACCCTGATCTCCCTTCTGGTTCACATCGGGCTCTTCTTCATCGTCTTCCCTGAGGTTAAAGAGACGGTGACCAGCAAGGCGAAGGAGAAGCCGATCGTTTCCATTAAGAAGTTCAAGCTTCCCCCTCCTCCGAAGAGACAGCCACCAAAACGGAGAAAAACAACGGCGGTGGTGAAGAAGGGTAAGATTGTTCCTATACCTGACCCCACCCCGGATGAACCCGAGCCCTATAGGGAGTATGTGGAGTATGTGGAGGAGTATACTCCTCCACCCCCGGATACCGAGTTTGAGTATGGTATCCCTGCGGAAACGCCGGGTCCCCTTAGGGTCGGTGGGAATGTGAAAAAGCCAGTCCGGATTAAGTATGTACCTCCAGTTTATCCTGAGTTGGCGCGGAAGGCGAGAATCCAGGGGATTGTGATTATAGAGGCGGTTATCGACAGACATGGGAATGTGGTCCGGGCGAAGGTTCTTCGTTCTCCGGGGAAGGCGTTCGGCTTCGACCAGGCTGCCATCGATGCGGTGAGACAGTGGAAGTTCAAACCCGCCACCTTGAACGGCAAACCGGTGGATGTTTACTATAATCTCACGGTGATCTTCAAGCTCCAGGGCCAGTAGGGTTAGGCTTAATTTCTATTCGGGTTCGCTTTTCCGTGTGGGAAAAGAGAGGGATTTTGTAAATCGGTAAAGAGGGGGGTTTGGAAGCGGTTCTTATAAACTATGCGAGGAGGGGAAATGAGTAGGAAGATATGGGGTATTTTCCTCGTTTCCTTGCTTCTTTTCGGTTCGTTTGCCCTTGCTTTTCAAACGGAGTATAAGAAGGGGTATGCTCTTTATAAGCAGAAGAAGTATAAGGAGGCGATAGGGGAGTTCAAGAAGAGCGTTGACCTTTATCCTGAGTGGTGGTGGCTTCCCTATATGATCGGCAAATGCTACCGGAAGATGGGGAATTACAATCAGGCGTTTGCCTACTTGAAACAGGCACAGCAGTTGGCGAGGAAGCCCAAGGAGAAATTCGCCACCATATACGAGCAGGCAGATATCTACTTCTCTCGGAAAAATTACAAGAAGGCTATCTCTGTGATCAGACCAGCGGGAAGGCTCAAATTGCCCCGGAGGGAGAAAGGGGAATATTACAAGCTGGTAGGCCTTTCTTATATGAGGTTGAAGGATTATAAGAGGGCAGCGGCTAACCTCTCGCGGGCGATGCAGCTTTTGCCTAACGATTTCGATGTAGCGAGCCATCTCGGTTCTGCTTATGTGAAGCTGAATCAGCCGGATAAGACGATAAGGGCTATGCTGCGTGCTGTTAAACTGAGACCGCGGGATAAAGAAGCGCTTTATGTGCTTGCTCGTGCTTATCTCACTAAAAAGGATTACAGGAATGCCCTTAAATACGCCCTTCAGGGGGTGAAGTACTATCCTGCCGATCTTCGTTTCAGAGGCCTTGCTGGAGATGCTTACCTCGGAATGAAGGATTACAACAACACTATAAAGATGTATAAAGTCGTGCTGAATAAACAGCCGGATAATGGTCTTGCCTACTTCAGAATAGGGGAAGCTTATAAGATGCTCGGGGATTATGGGAACGCCACGGAGAACCTGTTGATGGCTGCTCGTTATATGCCGAACGAGGCTCAGATATTCTCCTCACTTGGGTTTATCTATGAAAAGAGCAAGCGGTATGACGATGCCATTCAGGCTTATACTCAGGCGTATAAGATAAAAGCCGATCCCAAGTTCAAACAGGCTATCGATCGGGTGAAGAAGAGGATAGAGCAGGAGAAGAAGAGCGGAGGCACAGAGGGATCTGCCCAGCCTTGAACTCTCTTTTGGGTAGTGAGAGGGAATCAAGCCCCTTCGGTAAGAAGGGGCTTTTAATTTTTATGCGAGGAGAAATGACTGATGGTGGAAACCGTTGATGAGCTCGCTAAGGCAATAGATTACACCTTACTGAAACCCCAAGCTGAGCGGAAGGTGGTACTCGATTTTCTGGAGAAGGCGAAGAAATATCGATTTTACTCCGTATGTATTCTCCCTTATCTTCTGCCCTTGGCAGCGAAGAAGCTCGCAAAAAGTGAGATGAGGCTCTCTACGGTGGTAGCTTTCCCTTTCGGGGGTACCACTAAGGAAGCGAAAATCGCCGAGGCGGTTGAGTGTGCTAAAATTGGTGCTACTGAGCTCGACATCGTGATCAACCTTCCCGCGGTTAAGATGGGGGATTATTCCTATGTGAAAGAGGAACTCAGGTTGATAATGGAAAAAACCCCGGAAGTGGTGCATAAGATGATAATAGAGATCTCCCTCCTTTCGCCGGAGGAGCTGGATAAAGTGATAGGGATTATGAATGAGCTCTCTCCCGCTTTTGTGAAGACAGGGACCGGCTTTACCGCTCGGGGGGTCTCAGTAAGTGATGTTCTCCTCCTTAGGAAAAGGCTTGATCCGAGAATAAAGATTAAGGCAGCAGGCGGAATTCGCGATTTAGAAGCCGCCCTTGCCCTTATCGATGCTGGTGCAAAACGCTTAGGAACATCGGCTGGGGTTGAGATCCTGAAGGAGTTCATTGAGAAAAAGGGTGGGGCTAATTAGTTTTATTTCCTACCTTCTCGAGGAGAAGATGATATTTGGAGATGACCCGGTCCCAACGGTAGTTTTGGTGAGCGTAGCTAAAACCATTCTCGCCGAGTATATTTCGTAACCTCTCATCCTTAAGTAAGAGGATTAGACTCTCAGCAAATTCCTCGTAGTTTTTGTAATAAAGCCCCCCATTTGCCCGAAGGACATGTTCCACTAAGACAGGGCAATGTCCGTTCACCAATACCGCTTTCTTCTGAGCGAACGCCTCGAGGAGGGTGAGGGAAAGGCTTTCCAAAGGTGCAGGGATGACGACGAGTTCTGCTCCTTTATAGAGAGCGTATTTATCCTCCTCGGGCACAAAACCGAGATAGCGAATGTGGGGGTGGTCCGGTAACTTCATAAGAAGTTTCCCTATCAGGACGAGCTCGAGTTTTTCCCTTTCCTCCTTGAGGAAATGACTGAAAAAGGAGATGAGTTCTCCTATTCCTTTCCCTTTTTCAATTCTTCCCCCATAAAGGAGATAAGGCAGACGAAGGTTGTATTTTCTTTTCGCCCTTGCCGGTGATATCCCTTCTGGGAATTCCACCCCGCAGCCGATGACTTCGCTCGGTTTTTCTTTAAGCTCTGGGAAAAGCTCAACGAGAAACTTCTTCTCCCAGGGGGAGTTGTAAGCGATCCCTCTGGGAAGGGAGAACATCTCCCGGTAGATCTTAAGTCTTATTGCTGGCTCATCGTGGGCAGTCGGCTGGAGGATGCTTTTTTCTCCCACCTCCTTTAGTCCGTGATAACAGGGGTAGTAAAGATAGGTGAAGAAGAAGAAGAGGTCGAACTGGTTTTTGGCTTTCTTGAGATAGGATATCATATCCGGCGAATAGGGTCCCTGGTCGCGAAGCCATTTAAGCTCATCCCCTCTCGTGTGGGGGTTGTTGAATATCCAATCGGAGTAGCGATTGAACTCTTCTATATTCCGTTCTCTCACCACCGGAAAGCGGATGATGGGGACGGAGTCGAGTTCATCCTTCCCCTCAGGGTACTCGTTCTTCCAGCTTATATAGTCCTTGGCACAAGTGGTGATGACGGTGATATCGTAGCCACCCTTAAGGTGATTTATCACCTTGCGGCAATGTGCTTCCGACCCTCCGGTTACCTCCTTGCCGTACCGTTGGATGACGAAAGCTATTCTCATAGGTTGCCTATCTCCCTCAATATCTTCAAGAGCTTAGAAAGGGGTTTCTCCTTCTCCAAATGGGAGATTCTCCTCCTCCCTCGCTCGATCAACCTTTTTCGTAGTTTTTCGTCGGTTGCGATGAGTAAGGTTAGCTCCGCTATCTCTGCGGGGTTCTTCTTCATAAGGAGTATTCCCCCCTCCCCCAGTGTTTCCGCTACCGCACCGGCGTTATAAGCGATTATGGGAAGGGAGAAGAGCATACCTTCCACCAGTGGAAGACAAAACCCCTCGTGTTCGCTCAGGGATAGATATAGGGTCGCGTATTTGTAGAAAGAGATGAGTTCAGAGAAGGGGATGTGTCCGGTGAAGAGTAGTTCATCATCCCTGAGTTTCAGCCTGATGCCAAGCTCGAGGAGTTCCCTGTGATAATTGGGAAGGAGGTTCGTCTTGCCAACTACGATCAGGCGGAGACCATTTCCGACGAAATGTTTGTAATAGGAAGCCACCTTTATCAGGTCTTCGATCTTTTTGTTGGGGACGACCCTGCCCACGAAGAGGATGTTTACTTTTTTGTGGGAGAGAAATCGCTTTATAAAAGGAGAGGGTTCTGTCTCTCGATAGGGGCGGAAATCTATCGGTAGGGGGAGGACGGCGGTATTTTTAAAACCGAGTGCGATAAGCTCCTCCCTATTGAAACTGGAATCTCCAAGGGCGATATCGGGAAAGGAAACCAGCTCCTTGAGCTCCTTGCGGGCGAGGAGGGAGAGCCGGGTGAGTTCCCAGCTATATTTGCTGAAGAAGGAAGCGGGGGTGACATTGTGGTAGATGAGCACTTTTTTCCCTGAGAGGTTTTTGAATGTCTCCGTTAGGGGAGAAGGGAGCATGAAATGAAGGATGGTTATCGAATCTCGTTCGTATTCCTGGAGGAAGTTCTTGAATTCCCTTGCCTCATTCCTGAGCCCCGGATCGATGGTGAGGGCGTAGATTTCAGAGCGAATACCCTGCTCGATGAGAAAGTTCCGGATCATCCGAATCGAGTTACCGATGGCATCCCCCTCATGGAGGGCGGGAACGAGTTGATAGACGATCATCTCCCGTTTATCTCATTTAGCAGGTTTGCAAGCTCTTTCTTAAGATCGCGAGAAAGGTGTTTTTTTAAGACCCTTTTCTCATCCACTATAACCTTTTTCCTGAACTCCGCATCCTCTACGAGCTTGTGGACGATCTCAGCTATCTTCGGGGGGTCCTTTTCCTCCACCAGGATCCCTGCTCCCCCCATCGTCTCCGGTACAGCAGCAGCGGCAAAAGCGATCACCGGAAGCCCAAAGTAGTAAGCCTCAAGGATGGGAAGACAGAACCCCTCATGTTCGCTCATAATGATGAAGATGTGAGCGAGTCGGTAGTAGGTGACGAGCTCGGAGAGGGGTATGAGCCCGGTGAAATGGACATCGGTCAGTTTTAGGGAGCGGATGAGATCGAGAAGATAATCATAATACCGCTCGAATCCGCGATATTCCCCCACCAAGATGAGACGCGAGTTTGGATTTATGTAATGCTTGTAGTGGGAGAAGATCCTGATGACATCGTCCACCCGCTTATT
This sequence comes from Acidobacteriota bacterium, assembly GCA_021161905.1. NCBI lineage: Bacteria > Pseudomonadati > Acidobacteriota > Acidobacteriota bacterium. Next base: position 13,216 of record JAGGZT010000016.1, read on the forward strand.
GGGGATGATCCTTCCCACATAGAGGATGTTGGTTTTCCCGTCCCCGAATATTCGGCTGAGCACCCTATTCTCCTCGATATTGAACTTCTTGAAGTTGATGAATACGGGAAGGACCCTTGTCCTGGTAAATCCAATTTCAACGAGCTCCAACCGGTTGAACTCGGAATCCCCTACAGCAACTTCGCATTTATCTACAAAGGCAGCAAGCTCCCTTCGTCCATGATAACACTCCCTCGCCAGATGGGGATGGAACTTCAGGAAGAAGTGAGCCGGGGTGATGTTGTGGTAGATTAGAATCTTCTTCTCCTTGAGGTGATAGGCGAGCTTCGAGGCAAGGGAGGCGATAGAGAAGTGGAAGATGATGATGTTCTCCTTTGAGGAGAATTCGGGATAGAAGGAGAGCGGTTTTACCTCCGAGGCGAGCTTTGGATCGTGGTTTTCGGCGAATATTAGGGAGCGGTAGCCAAGTTCCCGGAGTATCCTTCTTATCTCGAGGGCGTAATCGGTTATCGCATCACCATAGGAAGCTCCGGCGAGAAATTGGTGGATCTCCATCTTAGTCTCTCTTGCTTAAGGTGAGAGGAGGTTCCCCATCTTCTGTGAGAAGCCGATTTATTATCTTCAGGTATTTTCCCTCGATTACCTCCCAACGGTAGTTCTCCTCGAAGTAGGACCTCCCGTTTTTTCCCATTCGTTCCCGCAGTTTCTTGTCTGATAAGAGGAGGTTTAACGCCTCGGCAAATTCCTCGTAATTCCGGTAATAAAGGGCGGCATTGCTCCTTTTTGCCTGCCCTCTCAAAACATCGCAAGCGCCGTTTACCAAAGCAGGTTTCCCCACCGCAAATGCCTCGAGCAACACCATCGAGAGCGATTCATAGTACGAAGGCATAACGAGAAGCTCAGAGGCAGCTAAGGCGTTGAACTTATCCTCCTCAGGAAGGAAGCCCAGGTGCACTATATTTGGATGGTCCGGAATGTCGAGTACCTCTTTTCCGATGAGTACGAGAAGGAGATCCTCTTTATACTCTCGGATGTATTGCTCGAAGAAGCGAAAGAGCTCAGGGCAGCCTTTATTCTCATCGATCCTACCGAGGTAAAGGATAAACCGTTTCCCGATGTTGTATTTTTTGCGGAATGAAGTTGGAGAGATTTCATCCGGGATCTCAGCGCCTACCCCTACTACTTCCCCCGGTATATCCTCGTTTCCCGATGTTTTGTTTATCATCTCCCGCTCCTCATAGGAGTTATAGATTATCGACCGGGGGAGGTTGAAGAAGGGTTTGAATATCTTGAGACCGATGACCGGGTCCTTCTCCGCAGTGGGAACGAGGATGCTTTTTTCGGGCACGGTATTAACCCCATGATAGGAGTGGTAATACCGGTAGGAGAAGAAGATGAAGAAGCGGTAGTCCTTCCGTTTCTTCTTTATATAGCGGATGAGGGCGGGGGAGTAAGGTCCCTCCTCTTTTAAGAAGTTGAGTTCATCCTTTTCTCGATGGGGGTGGTTGAAGACGAACTCCTGTATCATCCCGAAACGGAAGGGATCGCGTTTCCTCCGCACCCGGAAGCGATGGACCGGGATGTCGTTTATCACCGTTTTCCCCTTCGGGTATTCGTTTGCCCAGGTGAGATAGTCGATGGCGCAGGTGGTGAGCACCTCGACGGGAAGGTATTTGTTTAAGTGTTCCGCAATAAGTCGGGCATGGTATTCGGCACCACCGCTTACCTCGAGGCCATACCGTTGAACTACAATGGCAACCTTTAGCCTGCTATTTTCCATCTTCCCCTTTTTCTTTTTTCTCCTTAAGGGTAAGCTCCTCTAAAGTCCGTTCCCGCGTTTCCAGGAAGTCGACCCTTCGGGTAAGGGCGTTCAAGCGATGGCTTAGGTCCTCGTGGTCCAACCGGAGCTTGGTAAGTTCGAAGATAAGGTTATGGATCAGCTCGGCAAACACGAGATTGATCCTCGCCTGTTTGTTGATCTCCTGGATCAGGGGGTTGATATGGAACATAAGCTTGGCTACCAACCGGAGCCTTCTCCTTACCCAGCTTACTATACGGCCCAATGTGGTGGGACGGGAGATATAGAGTTTATCCACAGAGAGGGATACATTCCACTGGGGGTTCAATCGTTGTAGTTCCCTTACGAGGTCGCTTTTCAGCTCCGATGATTGGACGAAGAAGGAAGCGACCTTAGCCTGAGCGAGCCTCAATAGCTCTTCCTCGCTATATATCCCTTTTTTCTTCTTCTCCTCGATCCTCCTCCTTATCTTTTCCATTATCTCAGCCACATCGATATTCTCATAATCGATAGTGAACTTCTCCATTTATACCCCCTTATAGAATAATTGATGGATGATGCCTTCTATCTTTGAAAGGTAGATGATAATCGTTATCGCTCCTGCCCAGAGGGCGATAGCTATGAGGAGGGGTTTATCGGAGATGAGGATCTGGGAAGGATTTCCTCCGAGCCCTTTCTTATAGACGAGGTAGAGGTAGCGGAGTATCCCGTAGAGCACGAAGGGGATGGTAAGCGGAAGGTAGGGTCCAAATTTGATTACCGTCTCCATTGAGGTGGTATAAACGGCATAGGATATAATGGATGAGGTGGCGGCGATCCCTATCATCTGATCAAGAAGGGATGGAGAATACAGGGTAAGATGTTCCCGATGGTAAGGGGCGTTTTCAGATAGGAAGAGAAGTTCATGCCTCCTCTTGGCTAATGCGAGGAAAAGAGCGAGGAAGGTGGTGCAGATGAGGAGCCAGGAGGAGAAAGGGACCTTGATCACCACCGCCCCTGCCACCGCCCGGAGGACGAATCCCAAGGAGATGATGATGACATCGAGGATGAAGACATCTTTGAGGCGGAAGGAGTAGGAGATCATCATCAGGAAGTAGATGGCCGAGATGAAGCCGAATGCCGGTTCAAGTATAAAGGAGAAGAGGAGGGAGAAGGCGGAAAGAAAAATAGCTGTTATAACCGCCACTTTCGGGCTTATCTTCCCTGCTGCAATTGGTCTTTTGGATTTTGTTGGATGAGCCTTGTCCCTATTTTTATCCTTCACATCGTTTATCAGGTAAACCGCTCCGGCCAAGAGAGAGAATAGGAAGAAGGCGATGGTCGTTTTTGAAAGCATAGCGAGATTGAAGAGGTTCTTCGAGAAGATAATGCCGGCAAATATCACCAGGTTCTTCGTCCATTGTTTGGGTCTCAGGGATACAATAAGATGTCTTACTTTCATCCTCTATCCTTATTAAGGTTAAATAAGCGGTAAGGCTTTCATTTCTTATCACAAAAGGGTTTTCTTGTCAACCACTACCCGAGGATACTGAGGATGGCTGGGGTGAGGTCGGTAAGCGAGGCGACTTCATCGATCAGTGTTTTCTTCTCTCTCCCGAAGGCAAGGAGGGGAACTGGATTCTCAGTGTGTTCTTTGGTTGAGAGGTCCTCCAGGTTGCCATGGTCGGAGATGATGGCGACCGTCTCCTCGTCAAGGTTGATATGGGAAAGGAGGGAGGTGAGGAAATTTTCCAGCTCGGCAATCAGAGTGCAAGCAGCGGAGAGGTCCCCCCGGTGTCCTATGATATCGGTTTTGAAATATTCATAGAGGGTAAAATCGTAAGAGGCTGAGATGTTAGCAAGTCGTCTTCCCGCCTCCTCTGGCTTCAAGGGAGAGACAGGGTATCCCCGTTCGATAAGAAAGTGGTTGGTAAAATCTTGATATATTGCCTTTCCCTCGTTCAGATCCTCAAGGGTGAAGATGGGAAGAGAGGAAGCAAGCACAGAAGCGGTAGTTACCGATACCCGACGGATTAAGCGGTTGAGGAAGTCAGGGCGATAGGCGTTGGCAAAGGCAACCTTTTTCCCCCTTTCCTTCAATATCTTCAGGATGTTATATTCCGCAAGAAGCTCCACAAGCTCCCGATTGGGAAGGCTGGGAAGATGTTTCCCTATTACCATTGCCGCATTTATTCCGGTGAGGATGCTCGTTTGTCCCGTAGCACTCTGGGGAAGTCCAGGAACGGAAAGACGAGCATCCACCTCCCGCACCGTACCGTAAAAGGGGGGCTTTAGACTTACCCCTCGGCGAGGGAAATATCGGGAGGGAAGGCGGGCAAAGGGATTTCGTTTGGGATCGTCCTCACCCACCCCCACCCCATCGAGGAGGATAAGAAGAAAGCCCATACTACCTCGCAAAGAGAAAGATAATCGCCAGTGTGTATAGGGCAAGCGATTCGATGAAAACCAAGCCAAGGATGAGACTTCCTCGAATGTCTCCGGCGGCTGAAGGGTTTCTCGCTATCCCCTCACAGGCTGAGGAGGCCGCTTTTGCTTGCCCAATACCGCAAAGCCCGGAGGCGATCGCCATCCCGAAACAGGCAGCGAGGACAGCCATTTTTGCTACCTCGGGATTGGTCTTTTTAAGGTCCACCTTTTCTTGAGCGAAGACAGTATGGGGAAGGATGAGGATGAGGATGATAAGACTGACGAGCAGGATCACTTTTTTCTTCATTTTATCCTCCTTTTACTCTTCGGGGTTTAGCGCCCCGGCAAGATAGATTATCGATAAAACTACAAAGACATAAGCCTGAATTATAGCGACAAAGAAACTTAGTCCCATAAAGGGAATAGGGAGCACAAGGGGAAGAAAAGAGAAGAAAACGAGATAGACAATGTGATCCCCATAGATGTTGCCGAAAAGCCGTACTGAAAGGGAGAGGATTCGAGCCAGATGGCTTAGTATTTCGGTGGGGAACCTAAGGGGAAGAAGCCATAATGGTTGTCCTCCAATGCTCCTGATATAGCGAAAGAACCCGTGCTTCTTTAAACCAGCATAGTTGTAAGCGAAGAATGAGATAAGGGCAAGGGCTAAGGTAGTATTATAATTGGCGGTGGCTGAGGAGAACCCGGGGACATAACCGATGATGCTTGCTACCAGAATGAAGAAGCCGAAGGTACCGACCAGGGGGAGGTACCTCCTACCCTCTTCTCCAATGTAGTCATCGATGAGACGCTCTAAGTATTCAACCGTTATCTCCAGTATCTGTTGTAGATAGCTGGGTCGCCTGATCCTGAAGCGACGGCGGAGGAGGGGCAGAAAGATCGCCGCAAGGAGAACGATGAAAGCGGTCATCACTACCTGATCTGGAATGAGATGGTAATCTGGAGGATAACCGAGCAGGTGATTAAGGACACTGTTTATCAGCTTGGTAAGTATCGATTCCTCAACTTCCATCTGATGCTCTCTTCCTCAGCTTAACGGCGAACAGGGAACCAACTGGTGCCCCCAAAATACCTATTATAACTCCAATGGGCTCAATTATACCTCTTTTTAGTATCAAAAATAAGATTCCACCAAGGATGAAAAGCTTCAAGGGGATGATAATTAGGAGGAGTTTTCTCCTTTTCCCTGTGGTCAAACTGATTACAAGGAGGTAGCTGGAGCCAAGGCTAATAAGAGCTATTACACCACCGAGGATAATACCGGGAAGAAACTCCCTTTTCAAGAAGAGGGAGAGGAAAGCAGACAAAAAAATGAATATTATAGTGGCAAGAACCATTCGCTTTAGGGAAACTTCCCTCACTTTTTCCTCCTCCTTTCCAATTGGGAGAAAGCCTTGAGGAAGCTGTAAAAGCCCAAAGCGGATAAGCCCAAGATGGAGAAGAAGGTGAGGATGGGGTGGGTGCCGAACCTTTTATCGAGATGGTTTCCAATGAGATAGCCGATATAGGCATAGACGGGAAAGGTGAAACCGGCGGAGATGAGAAAGGCGTAGTCCTCAAATATACTCCCCTTTCTCCCTTTTCTTACCATCTTTTCTCCTCTTTGTTTCTTATAATAACAAAAAAATAAAGCGGCCACCAGTAAGGCGACCGCAAGAAGAGGAGAAAAAGCGTCTTAAGAGGTGGTTTTTATCTCTATCTTTTTCTTCTTCGCCTCTTCCCGTTTGGGGAGGGTTACGGTAAGCACCCCTTTGTCGTATTTAGCCTCCACCTTGTCCCGATTGACCGAGGTTGGAAGCTCAAAGGTTCGCTGGAAGGAGCCGTAATAACGTTCGATCAGGTGATAGCTCTCCTTTTTTACCTCGTCGGAGAACCTGCGCTCCCCTTTGATGGTGAGACGGTTGTCCTCAAGCTTGACATCGACATCTTTGATATCGATATCAGGAAGTTCCGCTTTCACCACGATCTCGTTATCCGTTTCGTAGATGTCCACCGGAGGGGTCCAGCTCCTCCATTCTGAGGTGAAGAGTTCAGGGAAGAGGTCCTCATCGAGTAATTTCTTAAGACGACGGTTGAGAAGAGAGAGTTCCTGCATTGGGTTCCCGCGAGTAAGTTTCATTGATCATCACCTCCTTGTTTTCGGTCCCTGATTTCTTTAGCCACTTTTTAATATAAAATCTTAGTTTGTTTTTGTCAAGTCTTTTGATAAAAAATCTTCCCCTCCCTACTCTTGACATAACACATCCCCTAAGCTACCATCCTTAGGGAAGGAGTGGGAATGAAAAAATGGCTTTTCTTCGCAATCATTGTTCTTCTCCCCTTCCTTATTGCCTGGTCGAGGGAGGTGGAACTAACCACCAATGATGGGCTCACCTTGGTGGGAGAGTTCTTGGAGACAAACTCCCCCCTTGCTCCAGCAATCCTTCTCCTTCATCCTTTGGGGGAGCAAAAGGAGAGTTGGGACGGTTTCATCAATTCCCTGAATGATAACGGTTTTTTTGTCCTTGCCCTTGATCTTAGGGCGCATGGCGCATCGCAGGGGAAGGGAAGCTGGCTTTACTTTACCAGAGACGATTTCGCCAAGATGGTTCTTGATGTCAAGGCAGGGGTCGATTTCCTCCGAGCGCAGCCTGGGGTGAACCGGGATGCAATCGTCATCATTGGGGCAGAGCTTGGGGGAAGCCTTGCCCTTCTTTATGCGGTAGATGACCCAGGGATAAGGGGGGTGGTTATCCTCTCTCCTGGCTTGGATTACTGTGGGCTCGACCTCCACAAGGCAGCTGAGGGGTATAAAAATCGCCCCCTGTTCTTGATCTTTGGTGAAGAGGATGTTTATTCTTCCTATTCGGCGAAGGTGCTTAAGGAGATGGTGGGGGAGAGTTGCAAATTGGAACAGTTTCCCGCCGCGGGGCATGGAACGAAGATGCTCTTCACCAATAAAGAGCTTGTTGGAAGGATAATAGAATGGTTGTTAAAGGTTGTTCCTTGAGGGCTAAGGGAGGAAGATCCACATAAAGGGTAGCCAGAGTTCACGGGCGTAAGGTATTCTTTTTTTATTCACCAGAACCTGGTACCGTTCGAGTTTATTCAAGACCTCAACCAGCTGGAACATCTGAGGGACATCCTCTATGCCGTAAGTAGCGAGATGATGTTTGAATTTACCTTCCCCTTCCTCGTGGTAGTGGGGTGCTTTTTTGGCAAGTGATACCGCCTCGGGGTAAGCGGGGTGATCTATCGGGGAGAAGGCTAAGGTGATAGTGAAGGGAGGACGGTGCCGTTCCGGGTAAAGCACCTCCTTCATTTGGGGATCGAGGTGGGAAAGGTCTTCTTCCTCGTATTCGATAATATCGGGGAGGTTATCGAGGAAACCCATTCCGCTGACTCCTTTCGCCCTATAATAACAGGGGGAAAGTAAGGCTGTCAAGGAAGGGCAAGCTACCGGGTTATGCCCTACTATCACCTTGACAGTGGGGAAAAGGTGATGGCTCTGGTGGGAGGGGCTGAAGGGCGGTGGGGAGGCATTTTCCTTCGCCTTGACTCCTTCTCTTTTGGAAACTACAATGAAGATAAGCACTTTGAAAGGGAGATGCTTTTTTCTATCATTGCTTGGGCAGGTGGAGTAATAAATACGGTATTCTGGGGAACCATTGCCCTGTTCCTTTCCCTGTTCGATAGAAGTGGGGATTGGGGGCACCTTTGCAGTCGTTACTGGTCTCGGGTGAACCTGATGATAAGCAGAACCAAGGTAAAGATCACAGGACTTGAGAATGTCATTACCGATGGTCCTCAGATATTTATGGCGAACCATCAGAGCATCTATGACATCCTCGTTTTAGCGGGATATCTTCCTGTTCAGTTCCGCTGGTTGGCGAAGAAGGAGCTCTTCCGTATCCCGTTTATGGGCTGGCATATGTCGCGGGGGGGATATATCAAGATTGACCGTGCCAATTTGCGGGCGGCAGCAAGAAGCATAATTGAGGCGGGAAGACGAATAAAATCGGGAGTATCAGTGGTCATTTTCCCTGAAGGAACGAGGAGCCTTGATGGAAGGCTTCAACCGTTTAAGCCAGGTGGTTTTTCCATCGCCCTTGAGGCAGGGGTACCAATCATCCCTATCGGCATATATGGTAGCAAGGATATAATCAGGAAGGGATCGCTCCGGGTCAATCGAGGATCGATTGGGGTCTCGGTGGGCAAGCCGATTTTGGTCGCCTCTTACCGTAAGAGCGAGAAAAAACGGCTGATGGAGGAGGTGAGGAGGGCGATTGAGAGCGAGCTCTTACGGGCTAAAGAGCTTATATCTTCGAGCCGATAATAATGGAGAGGGTGGTATATACTGAGTTAGAAAGTCCGATAGGGAGCATCTTTCTCGCCGGAGGGGAGAAGGGGTTGGTCAGGTTGAGTATAGGAAGAGGGGAGGATGAGTTTTTGTCCCAGTTTCCTCCTCACTTTGAGTTGATCAAGGACGATGAGGTACTTAAGACGCCGATTGATGCCCTTTCTCGCTATTTTGCCGGGGAACGGGTTTCCTTTGCCAATATCCCGTTAATCCTTTCGGGGACCCCTTTTCAGATGCGGGTGTGGCGTGCTCTCCTTGAGATACCTTACGGAAAACTGAAAACCTATAAGGAGATCGCCAGAGCGATAGGCAATGAGCGGTCGGCACGAGCGGTCGGTGGAGCGGTGGGGAGGAATCCTATAGCGATAATCGTTCCCTGTCATCGGGTGGTGGCGGTTGATGGACTTGGTGGTTTCGGTCCCGGTCTTTCCGTAAAGCAGTACCTCCTTAAGCTTGAGGGAGCGATTTGATGATGTATGAAGAGGCTGATTTTGAGACTACCACCGAAGAGTTGGTGGCTAAGCTTTCAGCGATTAAGGATATAAAGATGAGGACCCATCTCCTTGCAGAGCGGCTTAAGATGTATCCTCCGGGGGTGGTGGTGGAGATTATCCGCTTCCTCTCGGAGAAGGCAAGCAGGCGGGATGATTATCGAGAGGTACTTCTCAGCCTGGTTGATTTGGAGACGATAAGGGGTTATCTGGGGAACGAGCGAATGAGCGATATCTACACCAGGGCTAAGGAGCGGGGATACGACGAGGTGGTGAGGATCTTTTCTCATCCCCGGGCACTTTCTCATCTTAAGCCACCTGAGGAAGGGGGGGCTGAGCTAAGGAGTTTCTTCGACGATACCACCGTTGGGGAACGAAGGGCGCTCGCTAAGGGGCAGGATCGGAATATCTTGGAACGGCTCCTTTATGACCAGAATCCCCTGGTCATTCGTGATCTCCTTTTGAACCCCCGGCTCACCGAGCGAGATGTGATAAAGCTTGCCGCGAGAAGGCCCAACTTCCCCGAGGTGCTTGAGGAGATATTCAATTCCTCTCGTTGGATAGTGCGTTATGGGGTTAAGGTGGCATTGGCGCGAAACCCCTATACCCCACCCAAGATAGCGATAAGGTTGATAAGTTTCCTTATGGGTTCCGATCTTGCTGAAATGATGGAGGATGATACCCTTCATCCCGAGGTACGGGAGGCAGCGCGAGCGGAGTTTTTCAAAAGGCGGGCTGGATCAGAGGAAAGGTGTAATGAGAGTTACTTTACCTCTCCCAAAGAAGGGGGTATGATAGAGTTATCCTCTCGTCAAGAGGAAAATGATGGATAGCTATAAAGAACAGATTGTAAGTTATTTTACCGCTAAGTTGAAAGAGGAAGGGAGGAGTGTATCCTCCGAGGAACGGGCTCTTCTTTCCCTCTGGGAGGAAGCTGGTGTCCCCCTTAAGGTTATCATTGAAGGGATAGATGTCGCCTTTCGGGATCGAGGTGAGCGGATACACTCCCTCTGTGACTGTCAAGGAGCAGTTCTTGAGCTCTGGCTTGACTATAAGAGTTCTACTCAGGCAGGTGTGGTGGTGAGCCCCAGACGAACAAAGCTTACCAATGAGGAACTCGATGAGCTTTTCTCCCGGGTTGCCTCTTCCTTCAATGCTGCCCGGTTTGCTGCCGAGAAGGAGAAGAATGTGAGGTTGATCGACATCTTGGATAGTTTCTTCAAGCGTCTCTTAGGGATAAGGGAGATATTTGGACAGGGGAAGTTCACTGTAGAGGATTTACGCCTTCAGCTTTTCGCCCTCGATTGGGAGCTTTCTGCCGTCCTTCCCCACGCCCTGGATGAAGGGGAGCTCTCCCGCCTTAGGGATGAGGCGGCGAAGGGGGGAGTTTCCCTTGACGATGAGGTTTCCTTCTCCCGCTATGTAGCAGAACATCTTAGGAAGAGGTTGCATCTTCCTCCTCTCGTCGAATTTCTTCCACGGTAGCTTCTTTTTCTTCCTCTCCTTCGGTTTTCCTCGCCTCGAAGGTAAGGCAGCACATAAGTCTTCCACAGAGACCGGAGATCTTCATTGGGTTTAAGGGGAGGTTTTGCTCCTTCGCCATCCTTATAGAAACCGGGGTGAACTCCTTGAGGAAGGAGGAGCAACATAAGGCACGACCACAAAGTCCCACCCCCGAGATGAGCTTTGCCTCATCCCGCACTCCAATCTGACGGAGTTCAATCCTCACCTTGAACTCTCGGGCAAGATCCTTGACCAACTCCCGGAAGTCCACCCTTCCATCGGCTCGGAAGTAGAATATCGCCTTCTTTCCTTGATTGATGAACTTCGCCTGGATGAGCTTCATTGGAAGCCCTCGTTTCTTTATCCGCTCAACACAGAAGGTGAAGGCGCGCTTATTCTTCTCTTTGAGCGTCTGATGGTATTTCAAGTCCTCAGCAGTGGCTAAGCGGATAATGGGGGGTAGCCTCTTGATGTATGGAGGGGGGAGGATCCGCGAGTTACCGAGAACCACCCTTCCCAATATCTCTTCATCTCCAATTTTAATGATGCAGTAATCCCCCTTCTTTACCTTGAACCCGTTTGTGGAAACGAACTTTATCGGTCTTGTTTCATCTATTTCTACTGCTGCTGTTTCCATCTCCACATCCTATCTCCGAAAGCGAAAGGAGAAGTTTCTTGGCAATATATTTCGGATTGACATTTGCAGAGAGTTCTTTCCCCATCTTCTCCAGCCTTAGGAGAAGATCGCTTCCCTCTATTCCTATCTTTGTCGCTAATTGTTCCAGCCTTTTTTCTTTTGAGTTTATGAGGAGCCTTGTTTCCCCTACGGTGGAGAGGATTATTGCATCCCTTATGAACTCTTTGAACAAGTCGATTTTTTCCAGAAACTCCTCCCGATCTAAGCCAGTCAGCTCTTGGGCAAGGTTTATTTGTTCGCCTATACTTCGTTTAGAGAGAGCCCGAGAAAGGAAGGAGAGGGTTTCGTTTTTCTTTCTCCGTGTCTCAGCAAGGTCAAGGGAGAGCGCGATGCCGATTCGTCCTTGGGAAATTTTAGCGAGCTCTTCCGCCTCATTTTTGTCCTTGCCCCACCCTTCCCGGAGGACCTCAGCAAGCCTTTCCACGGGAAACGGCTTGAATCGGTATGCCTGGCACCGGGAGCGGATGGTGGGGAGGAGGGAGAGATATTTAGTGGTAATGAGGATAAAGTGGGTGGTGTCGGTTGGCTCTTCGAGCACCTTGAGAAAGGCGTTTGCTGCCTCCGGGGTCATTCTATCCGCCTCGTCGATGATGAAGACCTTATATTTCCCCATAAAAGGTCGGAGAGAGTTCCCTTTAATGAGGCTTCGGATGTCGTCGATCGATATGGTTCTTTTCCCCTCCTCTGGAGCTATCAGTTGGATATCGGGATGTGAAGTTATCGCCAGTTTGCAGGAGGGACACGATCCGCAGGGGCGAGCCCCCGCACCCCCACAGGTTATCGCTCGGGCTAAGAGGATGGCAAAGGTTTTCTTCCCCACCCCAGAAGGACCGAAGAAAAGGAGGGAGTGGGGAAGTCTCCCTTTGGTAAGCGCTCTGGTGAGCCCTTTTTTTATCTCCTCGTTTCCTCTGAACTGATCGAAGCTTTCCATTTTAAAGTATCTTCCTTACCTCCTTCTCGACCCGCTTTGCCACCTCTTCCACCGGTAGATCTCCAGGGATGATCTTTATCCGCTCGGGATATCTTTTTGCCAACTCGAGATAACCTTCTCTCACCCGTTTATGGAAGGCGAGTGGTTCCTTCTCAAAACTTTTGATTGCCTCGGAGCTAACTCGGGCAAGGGATGTTTCTGGAAGAAGGTCGAAAAGGAGGGTGAGATCGGGTGTGATATCCTCATCGAAGAGGATGAGTGCTTTTGTTACCAACTCTAAGGCGAGCCCTCGCCCATATCCTTGGTAGGCGATGGTGGAATCGATGAACCTATCTGAGAGTACGATTGCTCCCTGAGAAAGAGCGGGGAGGATTACCGACCGAAGATGTTCTCTTCTATCAGCGAGGAAGAGGAGGAGTTCTGCCTTAGGGTCGATTTCGGAAAGATCCCCCTCGAGTAAGAGCTCTCTTATCTTCGCGCCCAGCTTGGTTCCTCCTGGCTCCTTTGTTTCTACCACCTTAACCCCCTCCCTCTTGAGCTTAGTTGAGAGAAGAGTAAGCTGGGTTGTCTTTCCCGATCCCTCTATTCCTTCAAAGGTAATAAGCTTCCCTTTTTTCATCCTAACTTATAGTAGCATAAAAAATAAGAGGGGAAAAGGTCTCCTCCCCTCTAAGTTTTCCCCTCATTACCAGATTATTATCCCGGCATATCCCACCACTTGGGAGTAATCCCGGTTTACATCCCCTGAGGTAGCATATTTTACCAAGCGGGCGTTTTCCGCTCCCAGCCTTTTTGCCGCTATGATCGCAGATACTACTGGAGCAACGCCGCACATAGTGATGTTATAGGAGATCACCGTATCGAGAAGTTTTCTTGGGGAGAGTGCCAGTATCTCCTTTATCGCCAGCTTGTCCTTCTGCTCGGCGCTTTTTTGGTCCTCGTAATGGGTCATATCGCTACTTGCCACGATCAAAGTCTCCTCCTTGCTTTCCGTTATCGCTTCTGCTATCGCCTCACCTATATTCTCCAATTTGTTGTAGTCATGGGTGGCAAGCACTATGGGGACGATGGAGATGTCCTTCCTCAGATATTGGAGGAACGGAACCTGGACCTCGAGGGAGTGTTCGTAGAGATGCGCTTCCACATCCTGAGAGAGGGTATTTGATTTCTCAAGGATGGAGGTGGCAAGCTCATCGTCTATCTTCACCTCGCCGAATGGTAGCTCCCAACTTCCGCTGGTCATTATCGCTGCTTGTGCCCCGTAACCGGTGTGGTTCGGTCCCAAGATGATTATCCTTCTCGGTATCTCTACCTCGGAGAGTACCGCTCCCGCTACTCCTCCCGAGTAGATGTAGCCCGCATGAGGCGAGACTACCGCCTTTGCCTTTATCTTTTCCTTATCCGGGGCGATGAAATCTGCAAGCATCCTTTCCAGTTCTTTAGGGTTTGCCGGGTAGAAGCGCCCTGCTACCGCTGGCTTCCTAATCATCCTTTTCCTCCTTGAAGGGAACCTTTAGTCATCGGTTCTCTTTAGATTTAATGTAGCTTAAAGGGCTCTTCTAATCAACAAAAATAAGGGGCGGGGTTCTTCCCCCGCCCAGTCTCCTTGTAAGTGTTTTTTATGCTACTTCTTGCTCGGAAGCTCGATGGCGAGATAAACGGTTGTATCACCCCTCCTTAAAAGGATGAGGATGGTATCTCCTGGTTTCACTTTCCGCATCACTCGTTTGTAATCACGCACTGAACGGATGGGGATACGGTTTATCTCCTTTATCAGGTCTCCCCGCCTTATCCCCTGATAATAAGCGATACTCCCAGGACGGACCTCGGTTACCACTACTCCCTCTTCTCCAGTATAGCCGAGCCTCCTCGCAAGCTCCGGTGTCAAGGTCTGTACCTTTATCCCCAACTCGGAGGATACCTCAGGCGATGGCTTGGCGGATACCTCTTCACCGGGAAGCTCCTCTAATCGAGCAGTGAGAGTGAGTTTTTTCTTTCCCCTAAGTACGGTGAAACTTACCTTGGTTCCGGGGGCGGTTTTCGCCACCTTTATCGAGAGTTCGGTAGCCCCCTTTATCGGTTTCCCGTTCATCTCGAGGATGATATCGCCCCGCTTAAAGCCGGCTTTATCCGCTGGGCTATCGGGAACGACACTGGCGACGATCACCCCTCCTGGACGAGAAAGCTTGAGAGCCTTTGCCATAGTGGCATCGATCGTCTGGATGGTGACTCCGAGGTAGCCCCGGACCACCTTACCCTTGGTGATGAGTTGCTCCATCACCGCCTTCGCCATATTTATCGGGATAGCAAGGCCAATGCCAGCGAAGGTTCCCGTCCTCGTCTCGATGGCGGTGTTGATCCCGATGACCTCACCCCTCATATTGACTAAAGCACCGCCGGAATTCCCTGGATTGATGGCAGCGTCGGTTTGGATGAAATCCTCGTACTTGGCGAGACCTACATTGGAACGTCCCTTAGCGCTGATTATCCCCGCAGTAACCGTGTTCTTTAGTTCCTTACTAAAAGGACTGCCGATGGCGAGAACCCATTCGCCCACCTCGATCTTATCGGAGTCGCCCAGTCTCGCTGCAGGGAGGTTCTTTCCTTCTATCTTGACCACTGCAACATCGGTCTTTGGGTCCCTTCCGATAAGCTTCGCCGGGAATTGGCGATCATCGGCTAAGGTAACGGTTATCTTGTCCGCCCCTTCCACCACATGGTTATTGGTTAGAATATAACCGTCTTTGGTGACGATGACCCCGGAGCCGAGCGCCCGTTGTCTTAGCTCCCCTCCAGGTGGTGATCCGAAGAATTGGCGGAAGAACTCGTCTCCAAAGAAGTCCTTAAAGGGGTTTTCAAAAAAGGGGCTCTCTTTAGGAACCTTAACCACCTTCTCAGTAGAAAGGGTAACTACTGAGGGAATCACCAGCTTCGCTACCCGGGTGAAAAGAGGACTGGGATCATTACCGGCAGAAGGGGTGAGGGGTGGATAATCGGCTAAGGAGAGATTTCCCCCCTTCGTCCCAGCGTATGATTTATTGTCGCAGTTGAGTGAAGAGGTAAGCAAAATTCCAAGAACAAGCCCTACCCCTCCGAAGATGAGGGCGAGCACAACGATCTTTTTATTCGTTTTCATAATCTTCCTCCTTTTTATCTAATTCGTATCCTATGGCATTTCTCAATCTCCTCATTAATTTAGACGCTTTAAGAAAAGGTTTATCCACAAAAAATGTAGCCCCCGCCGAAATAAAAAGCAAGCGGGGGCGGGGAGATATCTTATTTCCCCCTCAGTTTTTCCCAATCATCGAGGAATCGTTTGAGCCCGATGTCGGTAAGGGGGTGGGCAAGTAGCTTCTCGATCACGGCAAAGGGGATGGTGGCGATGTGAGCACCGGCGAGCGCCGCTTCTACCACATGCATCGGGTGGCGCACACTTGCCACGATTATCTCCGTCTCGAAGCCGTAGTTTTCGTAGATGGTGACAATATCTCGGACGAGATCCATTCCGAAACTGCTTATATCGTCGAGCCTTCCCACGAACGGGCTGACGAAGGTGGCACCTGCTTTCGCTGCGATTAATGCCTGAAGCGGCGAGAAGACAAGGGTGACATTGGTCTTTATCCCCTCTGCGCTCATCATCTTCACCGCCTTTACCCCTTCGCGGATGATAGGTACCTTTATTACGATGTTATCGGCGATCTTAGCGAGCTCCCTCGCCTCGGAGAGCATCCCCTCAGCATCTCTGCTAATCACCTCGGCACTTACCGGACCAGGTACTAAACGGCAGATCTCTGCAAGTACCTCCCGCGGTTCTCCTCCCGCCTTGTAAAGGAGGGAGGGATTGGTAGTGACCCCGTCGACTAACCCCATCTTCAATGCTTCTTTTATCTCATCTATCTTAGCGGTATCGATGAAGAATTTCATAATTTCATCCCCCTTTTTACTGAATGAACTTTTTCTTTATCTTACCATAAGTACAGGCGGGGGGGTAGATTTAACCCTTTATCTCTGATATAATTTTTAAAAATAAGAAGAAGCAAGGAGGAGAAGATGAAGGTGCGGAAGGCGGTTTTTCCGGCAGCGGGTTTGGGGACGAGGTTCCTCCCGGCGACGAAGGCACAGCCTAAGGAAATGCTTCCCATTGTGGATAAACCTCTCATCCAATATGGGGTGGAGGAAGTGGTTGCTTCGGGGATAAAGGATATCATCATTATCACTGGTCGAGGGAAAAACGCTATTGAGGACCACTTTGACATATCCTATGAGCTTGAGGAAACCCTGAAGGAACGGGGGAAGGAGAAGATGCTCTCTCAGGTAAGGGAGATATCGGAACTTGCTGAGATCGCTTATATCCGCCAGAAGCAAGCACTGGGAGTAGGGCATGCGGTTTATCTCGCCAAAAATTTGGTGGGAAGGGAACCTTTTGCCGTGCTTTTCGCCGACGATATCATCTATTCCGAAGTTCCCTGTACCAGACAGCTCGTCGAGGTGTTTGAGGAGGTTCAAGGAGCGGTTATCGCCATTCAGGAGGTTCCGGAGGATGAGGTTGAGAAATACGGAATAATAGCGGGGAAAGAGCTTTCCCCTGGTCTGTACCAGGTGGAGGATCTGGTGGAAAAGCCTCCTCCCTCGAAAGCCCCCTCAAATCTGGCTATCGTGGGACGTTATATCCTTACCCCGGAGATATTCGATGAGCTCGCCCATATCGAGGTGGATCATACCGGAGAGCTTCAACTGACCACTGGGCTTCGCCTTCTCCTCAAGAAACAGAGGATATACGCTTATCGCTTCCAGGGCATCCGCTACGATGCGGGAAATAAGGTCGGCTTCCTCAAAGCCACGGTGGAGTATGCCTTGAGGAGAACCGACTTAGGGAAGGAATTCCGGGAATACCTAAAGAGCCTCGATCTTTAGAAATGGTAGGCAAGCCCGAAGCTTATTAGGAACCCCTTGAATTTTAGAGCCTCCATTTCTTCTATTTCCTCCACTTCAGGAGCTATGAAGAAAAAGGGGAATATTCCTTTGACCTCAGCGAGAACGCCGAATCTTTTACTAAAGGCAAACTCTATCCCGCCTGTGAGGTGCCATGCAAGCTCACCGGTATATGTTCCAAGGGAGAGCTTGATGTTAGAAGTAGTAGACGATGCCTCCACTTTGATCAGTCCGAGATAACCCCCTATGCCACCGCCGAGGTAGGGGATTAGCAGGTATTCCCTCTTCCTTCCTAAAGGAAGGAGTTTGATGGTAAAAGTAAGGGGAATGGTCTCGAAAGTACCTTTTCCCTCTATCCTTTCCGCTATCCCCGAAAAGATGGTAGCCGAGGCGGTGGCGGTTTGCCGGTAATAGCCAAAGCCCGTAGCGAGTTCGAAGTGTTGTCCCACCATAGAGGAGAATTCAAACTCCATCCCGAAAGGGGAGGATATGGAAATTGTCCCTGCGAGTTCTTCTGAGTGATACTCGAGTAGATTGGCAAGATCACTCGCCGGGAAATAATCCGCCTTAATGAGGAATGTATGTTTTAGTCCTCTTCTGTTCTTACTCCGGGGAAGAGGGAAGGCGAGCAAACTTGTTCCCCCAATAACGAGGAGAAAGATTATGAACAGCCCTTTTTTTATCACGACTATCCCTTTCTCCTCGTTATTTTACTCTTTCTTACCTCCCTTTGGCAACCAGTTCTTAAAGAGCCTTAAAAGCGATAAGAAGCGCCAAAGTTGAGGGCGAGACCTCCCAGGTCGAACCTCTCAAAGCCAACGAAGTCGCTCGAGAGCTTTCCCTTGAGGTAGGTCTTCTTTATCTCGATAATCACCCCAACCTGATTGGTTACTGGAATTTCCGCACCGGCAACGAGGTGGAAGCCGAGATCGGACCCAGGGGATTCAAAGGCGGTAGGCCAAATGGTCATATCGGTGAAGTCGATGTAGTCACCGACCTCCTCATAGCGCCAGAAGTAGATGCCGAAGCCAGCGCCAAGGTAGGGAATGACACTCATCCCCCTTTTTCTTCCCAAAGGTAATCCCTTGAAGGTGAAGGTTATAGGGATGATTCTTAAGGAAAGTTGCTGTTCGATGGGATTTCCCTCGGAGTCGACATAGTCTCGGTAGGAGGAGTAGTGGGTTGCTTGGTAATAGCCGAAGCCGAGGGCGAATTCCGCAAAGCGTCCCGCCATCGAGGAGAACTCCACCTCGAGGGAGAAATCGTTGAAATCCGAGGGAGAGACGGTGAGGAGTTCGGAATTGTACTCCCAGAGATCGCTTTCTCCAGCAGGCATAAAGTAGCCCAGCTTTACAGTAATTGCATTTTTCATCCCGAAGCGTGGGGGTCTTCTG
The DNA here is from genome assembly GCA_021161905.1 of Acidobacteriota bacterium. Lineage (NCBI taxonomy): Bacteria > Pseudomonadati > Acidobacteriota > Acidobacteriota bacterium. The sequence goes on from JAGGZT010000016.1 coordinate 31,725, forward strand.
TATCTCCTTATTTGGTGTTCCCTTGGGAATGCCGCTATGGCGATAGCGAAGAGGATGAGGAGGACAATTCCTATATATTTTTTCCCTTTCATTTTTCTTACCTCCTTCCTTACAGAGTATAAAGCAAATGGTATGCCACAAAGACATCTTTTGCAAGTTATTTATGAACCGCAAGTTAATTTTATGGAGGGTGGATAATGGGAGGTTTTGTCCTCAATAGAGGACACCGTTTGGTTTCTTATTTATACATCTTAGCCCTTAATTTTTATTGTTTTCTTTCGTTTAGGATTGCGGTAGGATGGAAATCCTAAGGTGATAAATTTTCGTCTTTTCTTATTGTTTTGGCATCTAAATAATAGAAGACTTATAATCCGGAGATCGGTGGAAGAGCGGGACGAAGTTTTAGTAGATAGGTTCCTTTCTGGAGACGAGGCGAGCTTCAACCAGCTTTTAAGAAGGTGGGAGAAGCCGGTTTATAACCTTGTCCTCCGCTTGCTTGGCGATGTTGAGGAGGCGAAGGATGTATGCCAGGAGGTGTTCCTTAAGGTTTACCAGAACCTTGGCCGGTTTAAGAAGAGGGCGAAGTTCTCCTCCTGGCTCTATCAGATCGCGATAAACCAGTCGAGAAGCCACCTCCGGAGAAGAAGGGGTAAAAGGTTCATCTCCTTAGAGACGCCGGAGGGGAAAAGGCTTGAGGAAGGTGATGGAAAAGGAACGGATTCCCTTCTTCCTCCTGAAGAGGAGGTTCAGCGGAAGGAGGTGGTTGCCTTGCTTAGAAAGGCGCTCGCTCTGCTTCCCGAGGAGCAGAAATTGGTGGTCCTCCTCAAGGAGTACCAGGGGCTTAAGTTTTCAGAGATCGCCGAGATCGTTGGCTGTCCCTTGAGTACGGTTAAGTCCCGCCTTTATCTTGGGCTTTCTAACTTGGCGGGGATCATTGCAAGTTTAAATGGGGGAGATAAAAAATCCCTTTTGCTATAGGGGGTTGGGGGTATGATGAAGGATAAAGAGCATAAAGATTTCCAAAACGAGCTGATCGAATTCCTCTACGGTGAGCTCTCGCCCGAGAAGGAGAAGGAGTTAAAAGCTCATCTTGAGGAGTGTGCTTCCTGTCGCGATGCCCTTTCTCGCCTTTCCTCAGTTAGGGAGCTTCTTGGAAAGTGGGAGGATGTTGAGCCACCATATCGCCTTATCTTCCTCGCGTCCTCGAAGGAGTCCTTTTTCTCCTCGGTTCGTTCCTTCTTTTCTCGGCTTTCCCCGGTAGTTAAAGGAGTGAGCGTTTCCTTTATTTTTCTTTTCGCTTTTCTCGTTGTCGCTTCACTCGTCAATCTCGAGGTGAGTTATGAGAAGGGTAAGTTTCACCTTTCGACCGCGCTCTTTCCCAAAGCCAAGATAAAAACGCTCACTCCTGCCGATCGTGAAGAGATCTATCAGGCGATAAGGGCGGCACAGGAGGAGACCTTGGCTACGGTGAATAACCTTCTTCTCAAGCAGGATCAAGCGCAGAGGGAGGATCTTGCTCAAGCGTTCGATGAGCTACTTGATCAGATCGATGAAAGAAGGAGAGCTGATCTCGCCTACTTTGGGGAAGGGCTGAGCTATCTCGATCAGCGCTCCTTGTTGAATTACCAGCGGACGAAGGAGCTTATGAAGTATGTCCTGAAAACCTCGGGTAAACCTCCCCGCTGATCACTTCCTTCCCTTTCGGGCGAGCTCGAGGAAGTTGAAGGCGACCGCTATTCTCCTTTTGTCTTCGCTCATTCCAAGCTCTTTCGGGGAGGAGACCCATTTATAGGTGAAATCCACCCGGTTTATCCCATAATGGAATATCCCTTCCCCTAGATTAAATGCATAGTTATTAAACCCTTCAGCTAAGGTGATAGGGGGTAATTTCTTCCCGTTCACGCTGATAAAGAGCATTTGCTTCGGCATTTTAGGATGGACGAAGGGAGCAGCGTTCACCACCATTTGTAGAGGTTCTCCCTTATCAAGGTAGAAGAATAAGGTTGATTTTTCTCCGCAAGACCAGCGGAAGGGGATCTTTCCGTCCCAGCGTTCTGGGTATGACCAGCCATCGCCGAGGAATATTCGGTCGTTCTTTCCGAAGTCTATCCGTGCTCTTCCAAAGCGTTTTCCCGGCTGTAGGAGCCAGTTTCCGAAGAGGAGATCACACCTTGCTGGTGAGAGCCCTGTCTTCAGGGAGAAATAAAGAGTTAACGGGAATGAGAAGGGGTAACCGATGAACCGATAGAGGAGACCGATCTTTCTTCCCGCGAGGAAGGAGAAGGAGACGGAGCTTTCCCGTGGGATCACAAAGGTGGCGAAGAGGGTGGCAAGGAGTATGTTCGAGAGCATAAAAAGAACGATGATGGTAAAGGCAATCTCGGTAGATCTCTTCCTGATAAACCTGATTAGAGCTTCGATAAAGGAAGCGAGGCCAATGGCGAAGAAGAGGGATGAACAGATAAATCGCCTGTCGCCGAAGGAGCCACCAGCCCACCAATTGGTGGCAGCGGAGTTCACCCAAAGCATTCCAAGGAAGGGAATGGCGAGGAGAAGGGTTAATTTTCTATCTCGGGGGTAAAAGAGGAAGATGCCAATCAAGGCGAGATATATAAGTGGTGTCCAGGAGAGGAGCCCATGCCGGGAGGAAAAGAGTACCTCGAGCACCCGGGGGGACCCCCAACGGAGGAAGCTCCCGCCATAGGGGTTGCCGATATAAGGGACGCCGTAAATTATCTTCCACACGATCATCTGGGGGGAGGCCCCAAGGAGGAAACCACCCAAAAAAATGAGATTTCCCCAAAAGAGCTTCTTGGTAGCGACAAACTCCCTTCTTTTGAGGTACTCAAAATAATAAAGAAGAGAATCGATAGCCGGGACGATCATAAAGAATCCGGTCTGGTAGCGGACCATCGTCATCAGACCACCAGCGATCCCCATAAGTAGCCAATTTTTGAAGCTCCGCCTCCCCCGTCCCCGATACCAGAGGTAGAGGAAGAGGGTTACCGCAAACAGGGAGCAGGCGTGGGGCATATGTGGCTGTCCTACCAGGTACCAGAATATCTGGGTGCCCAGGGTGAGGGCGAAGGCGGTGATGATAGCGGTCTTTTTCTCGAAGAAATCCTTCAGCACTTCGTAGATGAGAAGGATGCCGAAAAAGCCGTAGGTGAGGCTTCCTAAATGTACCCCCATGGCATAGGGATAGCTAAAACCGTCCAGAGGCACTACCGCCCCAAGAAGGGCGAGGAATTTAGCCACCCCCATTCCGAGGAGGAAGAAGGGGATCCAGAGGAAGGCGGGTCCAAAGGCATAGATGTTTCTCAGGTGTCCCGTTGGGGAGCGCCATTTGAGATAGGGTCTGTCAGCTATTCCGAATATCTGGTATTCGTTGTCGAAGTGAAGATCGTGATCAATGAACATTGAGCGAACATAAGAGTAGTAGTACATACCGTCGGCACCAATGTGCCCCCCAGTGGTAGTAGCGGTGATGGCGATGAGTACAGAGAAGAGGAGTATGAGGAGAAATATATTCCTATCCCGGATCCTAAAGAAGGAATGCTCCCCCCTTTTCCCGAAGAAGGCGCCCTTGGGGTTTAAGAAGATGATGAGGAGGAAAGCCGAGAGGACTAAGACAGTGAGGAAATAACATCGATAAAGGAAGGATAGCGATGGCACCTTTTCCAGGTAGGGACCGCCGAGGGTAGAAAATAGAAATAAACCGCCGATGATTAACAAACTGATCTTTATTACCAGAGAGAATCTCTTCATTTTCCCCTCCCCAAGATGTAGCTTTCCCCTTAATGTTAGCCGAGTGAGGGCAAAGGTTCAACCAGCTTATCTTATTCCAATGGCGTCGAAGCAGACGGAAAGCTTCCGCGGGTCATCCCCCAACCCATTCTCCTTGGGTGAAGAGGAATAGGCATAATAGAAGGTAATGCTGTTAAACCCAGGACGGAGAAGCCCCGGCGTTAGAGGGAGGGTATAGTCCCTAAATCCCGGCTTAGAAACGAGAGTGATGTTTCCACTATATTTCCCATTTACGATAACGGTTATCTTCTGTCTTCTCCCCTTCTTAGGGAGGAAGGGATAGCACCTGAGGTGTAAGGTCCCCTTCTCCTTCGGCGAGTAAAGGAGGATGTGCGATTCCTCTCCCACCCCCCAGCGGAAGTTTACCCCAGCACCTCTTTCCTTGGCGGAGAGACCAGAGACGATAAAAAAGCCATCTTCTCCTCCGATGTCAACGGTTGTTGGTATTTTGTTTTTGGGAAGGCTGAGGATATCCTTCCGTAAGAGGAATGTTTGGATCTCGTCGGCGATCAATCGGTGTATCTTCGCTTTTGGGTGGAAGTAATCGAGGAAGGGGTTTTCCCCGGTTCTCTTATGCCATGCTTTGAGTACCGGATAGAGATCGAGCACCTCTATATCAAATTCCTTGGCGAACCCTTCAATTATTTGCTGAGGTTTAATCGATAAATCGTCGTAATATATCTGGGCGAGACTGGGGATGAGGACGAAGACCAATTTAATTCCCCTATCCGCAGCCATCTTAGCCATCCCCTGCATTTCCTTTTTTGCTTCGCGGTATATGGGGTCGTTTGCATCGAGGGGGGCATAGAGCTTCTTTTCTGGAATAAAGGTTGCCTCTTTATTCCTTTCTCCTCTTCTTTCTGGTTTTCCTTTCCTAACTCGGGAGAGAAGAAATTGGAGGAATCTGCTCTTCCTCACTATAAATGGAGGGGGCTTCAGGTTTACCCCCTCTGAGTGGAGAGAATATACCCTCTGCGAAGCGATGAAACCGTTACCGAAGTAATAGGAACGGGCACCGTCAAAGTCGTTGTCCATACAGATAGCAATTATGGCTACCTTCGGTTTTAGTATAGGATAAAGGAGTTTAAGGAGCTCATAGTATTGGGTGAGGTTGTACCCGTTTATCCCGGCATTTATTACCTCGATGGGTAGTTCAAATGGGTTGTCGGAGAGCTTCTCCTCAAGCACCTTGGGGAAAGTATCCGAAATACTTACCCCCCAACCAAAGGTTATGGAGTCGCCTATAGTGATTATCCTTAAGCCAGAAAATTCTTTTTTTATCTCGTATTCCCTATCCCGCAAGCCGAGCGAATTTATGTAAACCCGAATACCGTTTCCCATAAGGTAGCGGGAATTCGGCTTTAAGGTATATCCCAGCCGCTTATTTTTGCTCTTTAGATAGATGAACCGGTCGATCTTTTTCCGAAGTTTTGGATGCCAGAAGAGCCTCGTCCCTATTTCTGCTAAACCGAAGAAGAAAAGGATAGAGAAAAGGGTAAGGAGGCTTCCTATGATGAGTTCCTTGCGTTTCCCTTCCGCCATTTCAAGATCGCAACAGACTAAAATAGGGTGTAGATGAGTGGAGCAAGCGCCGAGCTCTCGGTAAAGATGATAAGAGCAGCGACGAGTAGCAACAGGATAATAATAGGAAGAAGCCAGAAGCGTTTCCGTTGCTTGAGGAAAGCCCAGAGCTCGGAGAGGGAGTATATCTTTCTTTTTATCCCCTTTATAATTCCCATAATCTCCTCTCAGTCAAGGGGGATTTCCTTCCGCCATTCCTCATAGGGAAGCGGAGGTACATCCCTTTTATCGATAATGAAATTCTCCATTACCAAATAGTCAAGCCCCGTTCTCCTGAGGCAGGAGTAAGCGTCGGAGGGGGTGCAAACTATCGGTTCTCCCCGAACATTGAGCGATGTATTAAGGATCACAGGGCATCCGGTCAGTCTCTTGAAGGCGGATATTAGTTTGAAGTAGCGAGGGTTATCCTCATAGCGTACTGTATGAAGTCTTGACGAGCCGTCGATGTGGGTTATTGCTGGAACCTCGGTGGGCTTTTTCACCTGGGCAGTAAGCAGCATAAACGGGCTTTCGCCCTCGATATCGAAGTAGTCAGAAGCATCATCTATAAGCACTGAAGGGGCAAAGGGACGGAACCATTCCCGGAATTTCACCCTTTTGTTGAGTTTTTCCTTCATATCGGGATCACGGGGATCGGCTAAGATGCTTCTATTTCCCAGCGCCCGAGGACCAAACTCCATTCTTCCCTGAAACCAGGCGACGAGCTTACCATCGGCGAGTAGCTTAGCCGTTTCTTCGATAAGCTCATCATCAGCAAGTTCGCGGTAGGGTACCTTTTCCCTATCGAGAAAGTCCCTTATCTCCGCTCGGCTGAAGGCGGGTCCATAATAGGGGTGATGCCATGGCTTACTCCTTCCCTTTTTTAGGATTGAGCTGTAAACGAAAAGTGCTGCCCCCACTGCCCCGCCAGCGTCACCCGCCGCCGGCTGGATGAACAGCGATGAAAAGGGTGATTGACGGAGAATCCTGCCATTTGCCACGCAGTTCAACGCCACCCCACCCGCCATACAGAGGTTGGGCAAACCCGTTTCCCGATGGAGGTGATCCACCATTTTTAGAAGGATGTCCTCGGTCACCTTCTGGATACTCGCGGCGATGTCCATATGTCGCTCCTCTAAGGGAGATTCCGGTTCCCTTGGTGGTGAGCCGAATAGCTCTTCAAACTGCTTCGATATCATCCTCAAGCCATAGTCGTAGGCGAAATAGTGCATATCGAGTTTGAAGCTTCCGTCATCCCTAAGTTCGATCAGTTCCATTATCTTATCGTAGTAGCGTGGCTTACCATAAGGAGCGAGCCCCATTACTTTGTATTCAGCGGAGTTCACCTTGAAGCCAAGGTAATAAGTGAAGGCGGAATAAAGAAGACCGAGAGAATGGGGGAAGCGGATCTCCTTTAATATTTCGATCTCCTCACCCCTCCCCACACCGTAGG
>JAGGZT010000017.1 GCA_021161905.1 Acidobacteriota bacterium
CTGAATAACCAATAGATCCTCCGGTATTCATCGGTCCATGAGGAAGCTCGCCTGAAACCGTGGTTTTCCACGGGATATATCGCTACCCACCAGTTTTCTTTCTTGAGTTCGATCAGTCGTTGTACCAGTCGTACCGTATCTTGGAAGTGGACATTGGTATCCACCATACCGTGGCAGATGAGCAGGGGATGCTTCAGCCCTTCGGCGAAATAGATGGGAGAGCTCCTCTTATAGGCTTCCGGATCGTCCTGAGGGAGGTTGAGGATGTTGGAGGTATAGGGGTTGTTGTAATGAGCCCAATCGGTTACCGGACGGAGTGAAGCGCCACAGGCGAACACCTCCGGTTTGGTGAACATAGCCATCAGGGTGAGGAAGCCACCGTAGCTTCCCCCATAAACCCCGATCCGGTTCTTATCCACCCCATATTCTCTCACCAGGAACTCAGCCCCAGCCACCACATCATCAAGGTCTTTCCCCCCCATATGGCGATAGATGCCACAGCGCCAATCACGACCATAGCCAGCGCTTCCCCGATAGTCTGGCTCGAGCACAATATATCCCTTGCTGAGGAGAAAGTTGTGGAACATATACTCTCGGTAGTAATGGGTCCATCCGTTATGAGCCTCCTGAAGGTAGCCCGCGCCATGGATGAAGATAACCGCAGCGCCGTTTCTCTTTTTAGGGACAAATAACCTGGCATAGACCCTTTTTCCATCGTGGGTGGGGTAGGTAATTATCTCCGGAGCAACCCAAGGATAGGAACGAAACTCCTTGGTGGTGGAAGTGGTTATTCTAATCATTTCTGCTCCCGGCTTGTTTTCCATCAGATAGAGTTCAGGAGGCTTATTGGTAAACGAGTAAACTACAGCCACCATCTTCCCGTCAGGGGATACATAGGGTCTACTTATTCCTGGTTTCTTAGTGATGAGAACCCGCTTCCCACCGGAGAGAGGCATAATATAAAACTGCCAGTTTGCAGGGTGGGTTTCATTGGTTACCAGGTAGAAGTACTTCCCATCCCTTGAGAGATGCGCCTCCCTTATTACGAAATTACCGCTGGTTAGTCTCTTTGGCTCTCCGCCATTTATGTCTATTGTGTAGAGCTGGGCGTATCCATCGCGGTCGGAGAGAAAATATATCTCCCTTGAATTGGGCATAAAGCCCGCGGTCCTCGAACCATAACCCCCGATCCAAGCGGGATCATGCTGGTGGAATATAGTTTTTCCCTTAGCAGTTGCAAGGTCGATTAAGAGGATATACCGATCCTTTCGGTCGGCGGAGTAGGCTTGGAGGAAAACCCTTTTACCATCGGGGGAGAACTGAGGATAAAAGAAGTAGAGTTCCTTTTTTATATCGGTGCTGAGCCAGGTTAACTTTCCTGTTTTCGCCTCGATGATACCGAGCTTCATCTTGTAGGGATAGTCGCCCGCCTTTGTCCTCGAGGGGATCTCGCTGGTGTAACCGTCTCCGGTTACATAGTTGGGGACAATGGTGGACCGGGCGGTGGCAGGGCGTTCGATGAGGGCGAAGAGAACAAACCTCCCATCCGGAGAGAGGACAAGGTTCCTCACACTTTGTCCCTTCTTGAGAATTACTGGAGGAGGTACTTTCTCTTTCTTCTCTTTCCTCTTCTCTTTCTTTACCTTGAATTCCTCGAACAGCTCTTTCTGCTGTTTTATGAGGAACCTTTGACCAGGAGAGAGGATGGGCTTCTTGGGAGGAGCGCCCCTTCTGAAATTGGTTAACTGGACGAGCTCTCCACCTTTGAGTGAGAGAAGGAAGAGGTTTTCTTTCGAGGTAAAGAATACCTTCTTCCCGAAGCAGGTGAACCCGGGGTTCTCCTCCCTTTCGGGCGTTTTGGTCAGTTGATATCTTTTGCCCTTTGTGAAATCGATAAGGTAGATATCCCCGTTTTCGGAGAACAAGGCACGGTTCCTCTTTTTATCCCATACCGCATTTACCGGGGGGGCGAGTTTTAGCTCCTTAGGGGTTACCTTTCTCGGTTTGCCCCCCTCTCTTGGGACGAAATAGAGTGCTTCCTCTTTTTCCCCAGGTTTCTTCCACTTGAAGTAAAGCCTGTCCCCGTTATAAGACCATCGTATCGCCGAAGGGGAGGTACCCACCAGTTCTGGTCCTCGCATTATGTTTTCGATGGTCAGTTTGAACCCCGTTTTCCCACCAGTGTTTGGGATAGTTAGAAGTAGTAAGAAGGGAGTAATTAGGGAAAATAATTTTAAGTGGATCGCCTTTCTACCTTTCATTGTAACCTCCTAAGCTTTACTCACTATATTTTTATTCTATTGGTTGTAAAAGAGGAGGTTCAAGCCCTATTTCCTTAGATGAACTTCTTGTCAGGGTATTTGTTTTTATCTTTAGTTTCTGAAAATAAAGATTGTTCTTACACCTTAAATATGTTACAATCATTTCATCAAACAATCGAGGAATTTTATGGCGGAGTAATACCGATATGAAGAAGAGGGGTGTTGTCAAGGTCCCTACCGGGATAAAAGGGTTTGAGGATCTCTCGCTGGGCGGTCTCCCTAAAGGAAGGAGCACCCTGGTTATCGGTCCCCCTGGTTCGGGTAAGACGATATTTGGGATGGAATTCCTCTACCGGGGAGCTACGATGTTCAGTCAGCCAGGTGTTTTCGTTACCCTGGAAGAGAAGCCTGTCGATCTTAGGGAGAATTTTTTCGGTTTTGGCTGGGATTTGGAAGAGCTTGAGAGGAAAGGTCTCTTCTGCTTTGTCGATGTCTCCCCCCGAGAGGACGCTGAGGAGATAGTAGGGGATTATGACCTCAAAGGACTAATAGCGAGAATAAAACATGCTGTTTCTAAGGTGAAGGCGGTACGGGTTGTTTTAGATCCAATAACGGCTCTTTTCTCCCAATACGAGGAGCGAAGGATAATAAGAAGGGATCTTCATCTCCTTTTAAGCGAGTTGAAACAACTCGGTGTTACCGTAGTCCTCACCGCCGAGCAGACAGTCCGAGATGGTACCCATCATTTTCAGTTTGAGGAGTTTGTCGCTGACAATGTAGTGGTCCTTTACCATCCTAAGACCAAGCTCTCTCGAGAACGGCAGATAGAGATCCTGAAGTTTCGAGGGGCTGCCCATCTTTCTGGGGTTTTCCCAATGGTAATCTTTGGGGATGGGCTTCAGATATTCCCCCTTTCCACCCAGGTGATAACTGGCGAGTTGTTACTCGAATGAGGAGGACAGGATGCCAAAGAAGCGGAAGGTTGAAAGGTCAGAATTTCTGGGGAAGGATATGAGATTAAAAGGGGTGGGGCTTGGTATCCCCAGTTTTCTTAGCCTTCTTCATCAGGAGCGGATCCCTCGGGGGTTCAATATATTGGTAGCTGGTCCCCCTGGTTCCGGGAAGTCCAGCTTCGCCCTTTCCTTTATTTACGACGGGCTAAAGGAAGGAGAAGGGGGGTTTCTTCTTTCTACTGATGAGCCAGGTTATCGGATAAGGGACAATATGGTTTCCTTAGGGATGGATGTTGTTCCCTATGAGGGGAAGGGGATGTTTACCCTGTTTGATGCCTATGCCGGGGAATATTCCAGCGAGCAACATATGGTGCTCTCGCCGGATAGCCCGAGGATGCTCGGCTATCTGATAGATAAATGGTGGGAGGGTAAAAAATTCAACCACTTCCGTTGGGCTATTGATTCCCTCACCACCCTCTACTCCATTACAGATCCCGAGGAGATGAGGGCTTTCCTCTGGGATCGAGTACGGAAGGCGAAGGTGCTAAACGCTACCGCCCTCTACACCATCATCCCCAAAGCTCACGATGAGATGACCCTAACCAATATCTTCAATATGATGGATATGGTAATCACCCTCACCCTCGAGGATACCGAGGAGGGGTTGATTAAGAAACTTCGGGTGTTGAAGGCAAGACGACTTAGGTGTGATACCCGATATTATCGGTTTGAGATAGTGCCGGGAGAGGGAATAAAGATATTAAAGGAGGAGAGTTGGAAATAAAGATCGTTCCCTTATTTGAGAGAAAAAAAGAGTGGCTGGTTGAGCTTTATGATGCTCTATCCCGGCGATTTTCTCTGGTCTTTGAGCTTACCTCACCGATGAGCCTTCCTCCCTCCCTTAAGCCTAAGGGAGGAGGCATCTCCGCCTTTCTCGTTATTGAGTTTCTCTTCGTCCATTTCCCCTTGTTCTCCAAGGTTATCGGGATAACTGGGTTGCAGATATTAACCTTCCCTTATGGAGCCTCGTTTGGAGTCACCGATGCTACAAGGAGGGTGGCGGTGATATCGATCTCCAATATCCCTCCTTTTCCCAAGGCTCTCTTTTTGGAACGGTTGGCAAAGATAACCATTCACGAATTGGGTCATCTTATGGGTCTTGACCACTGTAGCGAAAAGGACTGTCTAATGAGTCCCTCGGAGGGAAAGATAGATCTAATAGATAAAAAGAGGGGGTTCTGTCCCTCTCATAGAAGGGCATTTGCTCCCTTCTATCGAGGTGGTCAAGGTGAAGATAAGATTATTTTATTCTAAGGGAGATAAGAGGATATTTGATAGGCTCGTCTCCGAGCTGAAGGTGGATTTTCCTCGTCTTACTATCGAGGCGTACATCTCCGAGGAGCAACCGGAAAAGTTTGGGGAGTTCGGGATCGTTGCTACTCCTACGGTGATTATAGGAAACAGGAGGTTCGTTGGATTAAAGAGCCTCGAGCTCCTCCGGGAAAAGATAAGGGATTACATCACCATATCCGAGCTTCGGCGAGAGCTTAGGGTGAGGGAACTCAAGCTCCAAAGGCTTGAGGAGAGCTGGAACGAGGTTTTCACCCGGACCAATGACCTCATACTCCTTATAAATAGGAGGGGAAGGATCGTTTCCGTTAACGAGGCGGTATTGAAGGTTACCGGCGTTCCCCCGAGCAGGATATTGGGAAAGAGGTTCACCGCTTTCGTTCTCCCTGAGGATAAGGAAAAGGCGCAGAGATTGTTTTCCTCTGCTTGTGAGGGGAGGTTTCAAGCGGAGGAAATCAGGGTAGCCAATGATAAGGGAGAGAAGCTATATCTCTCCGTCAATGGTATTCGCCTTGAGGAGAGGGGAGAGATTATGGTTATCGCTCGCGATGTGACTGAGATAAAACGACTTGAGGCTCAGCTCTTTCAATCCCAACGAATGGCAGCATTGGGTGAGCTTGCCGCGGGCATCATCCATGAGATATCCAACCCGGTGAGCTATATCCGGAGCAACCTGAATACCCTTGAGGAGTACGCTAACACTTTGATATCAATCCTCATCCCATTGGTGGAATCGGCTGAGAAAACACCTCCCCATAAGCTGATCCAACCAATAATTCAGGCGAAGGAGAAGGGGGAACTTGGCTTCATCCTTAATGATCTGAGGAAGATAATAGATGAGTGTAGTAGCGGAGTAGAGGTGATCGTGGAGATAATCACCGGACTTCGTGCCTTTTCCCGTCCCGTAGATAGGGAGCCCCCACTTCTCTGTAATGTGAACGAGTGCATCGAGCGGGCGGTGAATCTGGTGAAGAGAAGGTTTTCCGGGAGGATAACCCTAATAAAGGAATACGCTGTCCTTCCCGATGTTTATTGCTATCCCAACCAGCTCACTCAGGTTTTCTTGAACCTGTTGGTGAATGCCGAAGAAGCGATAGAAGGAGAGGGGGTAGTGGAGATAAAGAGCAAGCTCACTGGCGATCGGATAATGGTTGAGGTGAAGGATAACGGAAGAGGGATCGCCAGGGAGGATCTTCCCCATATATTTGATCCCTTCTTCACCACCAAGAAGGAAGGGAAGGGATTGGGGCTTGGCTTAAGTATCTCCTATCGGATCATCGAACGCCATGGAGGGGAGATAAAAGCGGAGAGCGAGGAGGGTAAGGGAAGTAGATTCACTGTCTTTATCCCTCTGGAACCACAGGATAAGGAAAGGATAAAGATACCCCCTGCTGAGGCGTAAGGTTCATAACTATAAGGGGAGTGGTGCTTATCGTTTCCCAAACACCGCTCCCCTTTATCTTAACCTACTTCCTACTTGAGCTCGATCTCCTTCTGGTAATAGCCTCCTTTCTCAGAATCGTAAATTAGCTTAATCCTTCCCCTTCCCTCGACGATTAGGTCGAAGCTTCGCTTCTCGAGCCCTCCTATTCCCTGGTTCAGGAGGAGTCTGTTTTTCACCACATCGATCGGCTTCACTTTGTTGGTAAACCTGTTTATAACCTCGCCTGCGGAGATAAGTTTCGCTCCTTTTACTAAGAGGAAGTCGGGTCTTCCGATATTATGCTGTATTGCTTGATGCGCTCTGGTGGGCATAATCTTGTCGTTCCTGATGTTCACCCGCACGAGATATGTTCCCTTATCGAGACGTTTTACCTTGGTCTCAGTGAACTTGAGGAGGGGCATATTATCGGCGACGAAGAGGACAAAGGCGTTGTTCCGGTGGCAGAGCTCCTCGAGCTGGAAGGGTGGGGGGATCCTGGTGGTCATCTTCCGCCAGCCACCTACTTCCACCTCGCCGTAAGTCGGGTGCTTCACCTTATGCCAGTTTACGAAACCAGCGCCCAAGAGGACGAGGTCATTCCATTTCATCCGTTCCCGCTGGGTTACCTTACCGTCGCCGTTCATATCCTGCTGGGCTTGATAGAGCTCATTGGTAAAAGCGAAGATGCCGAGTGCCCGATAGCACCAATCGAGGAACCCCCCGTAAACGGGGTAAAGGTCTTTATAGGAGATGAGATAGCGGTAACCAGGGAGCATCTTTTCCCCCTTCTTCCCCAAGAAATCGTACACCCTAACATCCGCTATAGGGTATTCGCCGTAATTCTTCGCCCCGGGTCCTCTTAGGATCATCCCACCGGAATTGTGATAGGATTCCACCGCTGCTATATTGGGGTGGGTTAGGATGAAATTGTTTACCGCCCTTGTCTCTGGGTTAGAGAAGGGGTATTCACCGGCTCCCATCTGGATATATGGTGGTTGCCAGTTGAACCCCCAGTCCCGGTTCATATCGAAACCACCTGGTGGGTCCTCATTTATCCTTCCATCGCCGTCGTTATCAATCCCCTCGTAGCCTAAGAGGGTATATTCACCTCGCTCACCGGGTTTCACCGACACCATTATCCTTGGGTCCTCGGGATCCGGTTTCCATTTCCCGTTTGGGTCTTTTATCCGCATCATCAGGATCTCCCCATCGCCATCGAGATCATCGTAGCCATCCTCATCGAATAACCCATCGCGATCGTCATCATAGGGCCTCTTACTCGCCCGGGAGGAGTGCATCGTGTTCGGGTGTTCGAAGAAGTAAGCCCTGCCGTCAGGGTTGACCGTAGGGATAATGTAGAATACCCGTTCATCCACCAATCTAGTTACCATTTCGTTTTTCCCATAGTAATTCATCAGGTACCATATGGTGTAGAGCGCTGCTTCTCCTGCCTGAATCTCATTCCCGTGTACATTCCCATCGACATACATCGCCACTTTATGTCCTGCTGGTCCTGTTTTTGGGTTGTTTATTATCATTACCCAGATATCCCTTCCCTCATAGCTCTTTCCTACTGAACGGAGGGTAAGGAATTGAGGGTAGACTTTAGCGAGCTTCTTAAGGGCTGCAGTAAGGTCTTTATAATCGTAATATCGATGGAAGCTCAAATCTACCCCGTCGAAGGAAGTGGCCACGATGCCGATGGCTGATATCAAAAGGGCTAAGAAAAAGCCTTGTAGAAAGCTTTTCCCCCTCATTTTTTGCTCCTTTTTGCTACCTTAAGGTGATCCTTTTAATATCTCTTCCCGCCTTTTCGCTCTTCACCTTCAGGGTGATCGTACCTCCTTCTTTCCCCTTGATCAGCCACTTGTATTTCCGAAAGCCACCCGCTCCGGCAAGTGAGGAGATGCGAGATGACTTATCCCCAGCAAGTAGTTTCTGTCCTTTACTGAGCTCCAAACTGACGAAGATGGGATAGACCGCCTTTGCTCGCACTCCCTGACGAAAAGCGGTGGGGAAATAACCCTCGTTCCTGATGTAAGCGGTAAGCTGATAGATACTTTTTCCTTTTTTCTCCACCTTTACCTCGGCGATCTTGACTTCGGGAAGCTTTTCCGCAATCTTCAATATGAAAGTGGCATTGGGGGAGATCAATTTTTCGATGAGCCTTTCCGGGGGATCTATCTTCACATAGGGGACAAACCCGCCTATCTCTACTTCGCCCAAGGTCGGATGGTGAAATGGTTTCCAGGGGATAAACCCCTTTCCCCCCAATTCCTTATCGATCCATTTTAGGATGTATCCCTCCTTTGCCTCAGTCTTCTTCTTTTTCCTTCCCATCCCCTGTTTTTTTATCATCTCTGCCATCTGCTTCGGGGTTATCCTTCCCATCTTAACCATATTGATTACCATCTCCGGCTTCATCATTGGTGGGGCATCTATGGATTTGAGAAAGGCGCCGATCTTCTCAGGTCCAAGGGCGAGGAACTCCTCGGAGCTCATCTTGCTCAACTTCTCCACCGTCAGCTCGCCCTTTTTTCCTTCCTTCTTCTGCTCCTTGGGAATGGCGAAGATATCCACGGTAAAAGAGGGTACCCCGTATTGGAAATATCCCCAGGCGGTGAAATCACCCTCAGCCATAGGCTTTGCTGGTCGATCGGGGTTATCTATCTTTGTCTCCTCGAGCATCTTTTTATACCATTCAGCGACCTTCTGATAATAACGCAGATCTTCAGGAGCGATGGTCATCACTGGACCGAGCCCGAGGAAAGAGGCGACCATCGTTTCGTCTATCTCCATCCCCCGAACCATTGGAAGCTGTTTTACCGCAGCAACGATCTCTTTTAGGGTGTATTCTTTTTCTGGATCGAGACCGATCATAGAGGCGTATCTCTCGGGAACCTTTACCTTCTCTGCTCCCACCTTGGTTTTTCCCGGTGTCTTCATATTTAGGAGGTTGTTCACGGTGCTGAAGTTATAGATCAGGGTGATATTCCTGTGTTTCACCAAGAAGTTGACTAGGGCGATCGTCTCCGGTTCCGATACGGGCCAAAGACCGACACCCGGTTTGAACGGCTCCCAGGCGTGGGGGAGGTTGCTGTTTAGAGCAACCCCACCAATTGGGTCCTCATTTATCTTGCCGTCGCCGTCGTTGTCCACTCCCTCGGTGTAGAGCTTGTAGATTCCCCTTTCTCCCTTCATCGGGTCGGCGAGTTTCATCAATCGAGGATCAGTTGGATCGGGGATCCATTTTCCCTCAGGGTCCTTTACTCGCATCATCGTGATGAAACCATCCCCGTTTATGTCCTCAGGAGGGTCCTCATCGATGTCGCCATCGTGATCGTCATCCACTGGATGGAAATTCCATCTCCTCTCCTCGCGAGGTATCTTAAAGAAGCATTCGGCTACATCGGGGTTTAGCAGGGGGGCGATATAGAATGTCCTTTTCGCGAGTAGCTTTGCCACCTCAGGTTTTTCCCGATTTTTTACCAAGTAGTCGATGAGGAATAGAGCTGCCTCCGTTCCTATCTGGTGGACTCCCTCGAGATTTGCCCCAACGAAGATAGCAGGCCTTTCCTTAGGGGGAAAGGTCCCCTTTCCCGCCAGTTCCATTACCAGTATCTTTTTGCCTTTGAAACTCTTTCCGATGATATGGAGCCTTGCGATATCAGGATACCTCTTGACAACTGTTCGAAGGAAGCGAGCTACCTCTGCTCCTTGGTGGTATCTATTGAAGGTGATATCCGGTTTGGGCTGGGACGGGAAAAACAAGAGGAAGACGAGAGAAAATAGAGAAAAATACTTAGTCCTCATTAAGCGTTCCTCCGCTCCTTAATCGGTTTTATATTGTTGTATCGAGTTTTTTTAATGATTGAACCACCTCCTTTCCCTCTACTTCCCTTATAATAAAACGCAGAGAGGAAAGAGATTGTTTGATAAATATCAGCAGTCGTTATTTTATCAATTTTTTGCGCCAAGAAGATAACCTTTTTGCTTTTGCTGAGTTATAAAAATAGTTTTTGGAAAAAATTTCTCCCCTTTTAAAAGAGTTTTCTTTTTCTCTTGTAGGAGGAGGTGAAAGTTTTTTAAAATTGTCTTAAGGAAAAAGAAAGAAATTTTGTAAAGGAGAGAACGATGAAAAGGGTGTTTTACAATATATTTATTCTCCTGTTTTTCCTCGCTGTTCCTCTCTCCCTCCTTTTGGGGCAGGAAAAGATACCCCGAGTGGAGTTTAAGGTAGAGGTTAACCTCATCCAGCTTCCAGTTCATGTAATAGGTAAGGACGGGAAACCCGTTTCCGGGCTTACCTTAGCCGATTTTGAGGTGAAAGACGAGGGAAAACTTAAGAAACTGGCGGCGGTGGATTATGTGGTGAACGATTACCCCAATATTGAGAGGATAAGAGCCCTTCCCCCAAGCGCGAGAAGACACTTTATCCTCCTTTTCGATACCACTTTTTCCAATCCTATGGGGATTATTAAAGCGAGGGAAGCGGCTTTAAATTTCTTGAACAAGCTTCTTCCCACTGACCTGGTGGCAGTGGTCACCTATTCCCTCCGAGGCGGGATCAATCTGGTGGTGAATTTTACCAACGACAAGAACCAGCTTGCCCTTGCTATATCCACTCTGGGTTTGAAACAGGCACTTAATGTCGAAGAACCAGCGGGATATATCTTCACCAAGAGAATAGCTGAGTTGGGAAAGCTCTCGGAAGAGGCGATGAAGGAACCTCAGCGAGGAAGGCAGATAGGAGTGAGTGAGGCGGAGATGCTTGAGATGTTAAAGATGTATTATCAAGCTCTTCGCCGTTCCGAGAAGAGGAGCTATGAAGCTTATGTCACCGACTTTGTTGGTCAGCTCACTGATCTCGCCTCAGGACTGGCGGCAATGGATGGACAGAAGAACATCATTTATTTTTCCGATGGGTTTGATAGTTCGGTGTTAACGGGGAAATCGTTGAAGGAGCTGGAGCAGGATACGGTTAGATTTATTACCGGTCGGTATTATGAGATAAGTACCGATCGGTTTGGCTCTGGGGCGCTCAATGAACGGATTCGCAATATGCTTAAGCACTTTCAGGATGCCGACTGTTCCATCTATGCGGTTGATACCGCACGACTCGCCATTGAGAACCTATCATTAGGGCTTGACGCCATTCATCGGGGGCAGACTACCTTAAACCTTTTTGCCAGTGGCACCGGAGGGAAACTCTTCGCCAACACCAACGATTTGAATAAACCACTTGAGGATATCCTAAATTTAACCAAGGCTTACTACATCCTTAGTTACTATCCTGACCCTAAATGGAAAAAGGGAAAGTTTCACCGGGTATCAGTAAAGGTTAAAAGGCCTGGGGTCAAGGTTTACTATCGAAAGGGATACTTCTATAAGAAGCCATATTCTAAATTTACTCCAATGGAGAAAAAGATCCAGCTGGCGGAGTATATAGTTAAGGACATCATAAGTCAGAAGATCCGCTTCTCTCCCCAGGTGGCTTCCTTCAAAGGGAACAGGTGGTATGCTAAGGTTCCTGTCTTCTTGCAGATCCCGGGAAAACAGCTCGTTGAGCTTAAAAAAGAGGGAAAGAAAAAAGAGCTCTTCCTCGAGGTTTACGGCTATGCGATAAATGCCAAGAGTAATAAATTCGAGGATTTCTTCTTCCAAAGATTGAAGGTTTCGCCCTCCCTCTATCCTAAGCTGGCGAAGAGAGGGTTGAAGTATTTCGATATGCTCTTTCTCCCCGAAGGGGAATATAAGATAAAGTGTATTGTAAGGGAATCGGAGCTCGGCAATATCAGCTCCTCCATCCGGTATATCACCGTCCCCGATTTCGGAAAGGACCTTTATCTTTCTGGTCCTTTCTTTGTAGAGCAGGAGAGAGGGTGGCTTCGAAGCCGAGGCTTCAGCTTGAAGAATCCAGGTCCTCGAAAGAAAGGTATGCCCCTTGATTATCCTTACACCATTAATGGCAGAGACTTTATTCCCGGCGTTACCCCTGTGTTTACCAAAGAGAGTTCACCCTTAGTGTTTATCAAACTCTACAATTTAACCCTTCACCCAAAGGCGAATATCCCTCAAACGAAGATAAGGTTCCAGGCCTCAGATGAGCGAGGGGAGGTAAAGAACCTTCATTATGTTGGACTTGCGAACAAAGATATAGACCAAGAGAAGGGGGAGTATGGGCTCCTCTTCCTTATGGATTTGGGAAAAGAAAATCTACCACCCGGTTGGTATCAGCTTAAGGTAACAGTAGAGGATACCTTGGCCAAGAGGAGTGTTTCCGGGATCGCTCCTTTTATCGTTCAATAGACTGCCTATATTTAAGGAGGGGATGAATGAAACGAGTGGTGGCAATGTTAATAGTAGTTCTCCTTCTGGGAGGGACTTTTCTATTTGCTCTTGATAAGAAGTTGAGACATCCCCTCAGCCCGAGGCACAAGAGATGGCTTGAGGAGGAGGTCGTCTACATCATCTCCGATTATGAACGCCAGGCATTTTTGAACCTTCCTTCCGATGAGCTTCGAGATGAGTTTATAAAGAAGTTCTGGGAGGTAAGGGACCCAACCCCGGGAACGAGGAGGAACGAGTTCAAGGAGGAGCACTACCGCCGGATAAAGTATGCCAATAAGTATTTTGGTCGCGAGAGCTCACTTCCTGGGTGGAAAACCGATCGGGGACGAATATACATCCTCCTCGGGGAGCCGATGACCAGGGAGACCTTCAATAGCTTTAATATGAGACCAATAGAGCTATGGCACTATGTGGGAGTAGATAAATATGGACTTCCTCCCAGCTTCTATCTCATCTTCTATAAGAAATATGGGACAGGTCCCTACAGACTGTATTCTCCTGCTATGGATGGTATGGGGAGCCTTTTCGAACCATCTCCAGAGATAGCTTCCGCTATCGCCTCTTCAGATTATGAATATCTCTATCGGTATATTTATCGCCATGTGGATACTACCTTGGCTTACGCTGCTTTTAGCCTGCTTCCCACTGAAGGGGGGTATCTTGGGGGAGGGCTGAACACCGGGCGGGTAGTCTCTGAGATGTTGCTTGGTCAGATCGACGATGCTCGGAACTACAATTTGCACGAAAGATGGGTCAACAAGTTTCTCCGCTCTCGGGGTAAAGTGGAGGTGGAATACGCCTTTCAGGCGTTCAATGTGGATAAAGTATTCCATTGGTTTCAGGCGCCAACCGGTGATTATTTCCTCGATTATGCCTTAAGGTTCAATCCTCAAGATCTCTCCCTTGGTAAATATAAAGATAAGTACTTTACTGCCTTAGAGATTCACTGCACCCTTTTGAACGATAAAGACAAAACATTAGCCCATTTCCGCCATAGGAGCGATATTGAACTTACTGAAAGTCAATTCAAAGCAGTTAAATATCGTCCCTTCGAATACGAAGGGAGAATACCAATCATCCCTGGTAAGCTTCATCTTAACATTATAATTCGCAATAAGGTATCCAAGACATTCTCCACCATCGCTACCGATATAACCGTTCCCAAGATGGATGATGCGGATGGTCCTTCTTTTGGACCTCTCCTTCCCTTACGAGGGTTGAAACCGCTTTCCTCTCCGGAGAATAAACCGTTTAGGGTGGGGAACTATGCCATCTACCCCGAGGCGAAACCAGTCTATTCTCCGAATGATCTCCTTCCCCTCTATTTTCAGCTGTTTTTCGACAAAGGTAGTGCCATTGCTCTCGATCTCAAAAAGCTTACCCTTGAGTTCAGCTTCCTTCAAGGGGACAAGGTGGTGAAGAGAAGATCTTCTTCACTTTACCCTCAGGTGTCACAATTGCGGGAGGGAGCGGTGAGTTGGTTGGAGCAACTTCCTCTTTCTTCCTTAAGAGGAGGTAGTTACCAACTTCGAGTAACCTTGAAGGAGGGGGAGGACTTGCTTGCGGTCTCGAAACCCATTACCATTGAAATCGCTCCTCAAAGGTCTCCCTCGCCCTGGATACTTACCTCTAAAACTCCTCCATTTTCTTCCTCCGCTACCAGATACCTCATTGCTGAGGAATACCTGGCAAATGGCGATGAGAATGAGGGTCGGTTTATCCTTGAAAGGATACTCTTACTCGATCCGGGCTTCCTGAAAGCACGCCTGAAACTTATGGAGATTTACTTTAAGCAGGGTAATTATAACAAGGTGATCGAACTGGGTGAGAAAGGGGCGGTTAAGCATCCGCGGAATGTGGTTTTACTCAAACTTCTTGGCACAAGCTACCTTAAGCTGGGAAATTATAATGATGCGATTCGCTACTTAGAACGGGCAAGGATAGAAGCCCCTAACGATATTCGGATACTTAATCTTCTTATCCCCTCCTATCTGAAATTGGGAGATAAAAAGAAGGCACTCCTCTATCTTAATAAATCGCTTTCCTTGCGCCCGGATCAGCCGGAACTAAAGAGGTTGAAGAAGGAAATAAAAGGAGGGAAGTAACGAAAGCTTCCTTCTTCCCTCTTTTTTTGTTTTCCTTTATTTTTTATTACCCTCGATATTCTTCAAGAATTCTTTAGCCAGTGAGGCATTGGGAGAATCGGGCGCAAGCTCGATCACCTTTTTGAAATTGATCTTTGCCTGTTCCATATCCCCCTTTTGGAAGTAGCAGAGCCCAAGCTGGAAGTAGGCATCGGCGAAGTTTGGATCCTTGAGGAGCGTCTTTTGATAATATTTGATGGCTAAGTCGGTGTCCCCCTTCCCGAAGAAGAGGCTTCCGATATTGTAAAAGGTAACAGGGTCAGTGATCGTTTCCTCTTTTATCTTTTCGAGATAAGCGAGAGCGTTATCGAGCTCCCCTTTCTCCAAGTAGGTATTTACGATATTTATCAATACATCGGTAGCAGTAGGGTCATTTTCTAAATATTTTTGATAGTGCTCTAACGCTTTATCGTAGTTGCCGAGCTCAAAATAAGCGCTTCCAATATTTTTCTCCAAGGTATATATTTGAGGGTTTTCTTTTAAAATCTGTTCAAAGATGGTAATGGCTTCCTTATATTTCTTCTCGCTCATAAGCTGATTTGCTTCGTCTATCTTCTTTACCGTCTCCTCATCCGCTACCGGCTTTTTGGCCCTTTTCAGATACACTATGATCGGTTTATTCCTTAGATATTCACTTATCTTTGTAGTTAGCCGTTTTGGTTCATAACCGGGGGCAATGATATCTATATCCCATACCCCTCCGGCAACCCCATTTACCTTCCATTTCCCATCCTTGTCCGTCTTTACTTCAAATTTAGTAGCAAGTTTAGCCGAGGTGAAGATTATCTTGGCGTTTGGGATCGGTTTTCCATCCTTGCTCAGTACTTCCCCTCGAACCCTCCCCTGTCCCCGCCAAGCTTGGGAATAGGACGAGGTAGCAATAAAGAAGATTAAGAGAAAGGAGATAGCAAGAATCCCTTTTAAATTTACCCTCTTCATTTTTCTCTCCTTACTCGAGTGGACTCGCAAGTTCCATCCTTTACCATTATACGAGATTGAGATAAGGGATGCAACCGGGCATTAAAAAACCCCGAGGAAGGGTTTCCCCTTCCTCGGGATGAAACTCCAATCCTTAGAATTTGAAGACGATCCCGAGCCGGAACACGCGCGGGTTCACGATCTCCCAGGTTTCGTTAAAGGCGGAGGAGTTCAACCGGCGCTGCTTACCGAGGATCATATTGTTGTTGAACAGATTGAAGATGTCACCAGCGATGCTCAGGCTGCCGTAGTTCTTGAGTTTGAAGGTCTTTTCCACTCGGAGGTCAACCATCCAGAAGGTGGGCAGTCTGCTGGTGCCCATAGGCTCAACAAGGATGTAGGTCCAGCCGCCATAGTTCTTATAGGTACGGTAAGCTATGGGGAAGATGTAGCCATCACGGGAGTTGAACACCCCGCTCACATTGATCCCGTAAGGAAGCTGATACATACCGCTCGCCCGGAACTGCCACCTGGCGTTCATAAATACATCGGTCTTGCCTGAACCACCGGTCTGGTAAGCCATATACTGCCCGTCCACCATATCCACATTGGTCGGGTCAATGTAGGCGTTGCTGGAGTCGTAGTACACCCTGTGGTCGTTCCAGGTGAAGTTGGCGCGGAACATCCAGCGGTTGGAGAGCCGTTTGGTGGCGTAGATTTCGATCCCTTTATAGACCTGCCGGTAGTCAGGACGATTATGGAGATATCTGCCAGCAGGTTGATAAGCGTAATCATAGTAGTAGAAGCTATAGCCACCGTAGGTCATATCGTACCTGGTGAAGTCAGAGGCGTCGAGTCCCGGTTCCCAGAATGGCATCCAGGTGTAGTTCCCGAACCTGCGGTAGATGAAGTTCCCGCCAAGGGAGAAGTTGGGGATTATCTCCCGTTCGAACCCAACCACTATCTCGTCGGTATGGGGAGCGGTGGTATTCTCATCCCAGGTATTGGGGGTGACATTGGAACCAGGGTTGTTCGGATCAACGCCGGAGTACCAGGTGGGACCGCCAGCGATGTCTATCTCATTATACTGGACATAACCGTCACCATTGAGATCGGTCCAGCCGTAGTCGATCTCCGCATAGGCTGCAGGGTTGGCGATGGAGATGGGACCCACTGACATCTGGTTGAAGTAACGAGCATAGCTTCCTCTTATAACCGTTTTACCATCGCCGAAGACATCATAAGTGAAACCAAGCCGGGGAGAGAAGTTCTTCCACCGGATGCCGGGATCATTACCCGCAAAGTTGATACCAGGGAGAAGATCGGGTGCCAAGGGACAGGGTGGAATGTCTACAGGATTGTTCTTGCCGGTCTGATAGTCGTACCGGAGACCAAGGTTCAAGGTGAGCTTCTTTATGGTATAGGTATCACCCACATAGAAGCTGTAACGCCAAAGGGTAACATCAAATCTGGTCTCCCGGTTGAGCCAGACCTCAACCGGATACCCCTTATAGTAAGCAGCAACTGCATTGGTATCCCAACCGGAGACGGTCCTCACCGGTGTTTTCCGATATTCGAACCCGAACTTGAGCTCATGATCGCCCGCAAGGACATTTTCCTTATAGTAGTTCCCGTCGATGTTTCCCTGATATTCTGGTCTCCAAGTGTAGTAGTAGTAATAGGAACGGCCCCAGTCGGCAGTAGCATAGTCATAGGTCGGCTGGTCAGGACCACCAGTTATCCTCCAAGCGCCAGGCAGAAGGTGAAATTTGAAGTCAAGGAAGGCATATTTACCGGATATCATAAAGTTCTCGTTGAAGATGTGCTGCCAGTCAAGCTTGTACATATTGCCGGGACCACCCTGGTCGAAACAGGTTACCGGTGGATGGGTTGGGCTGGCGCCACGCCCCTGCTTCGTCTTTTCGTTGTTGTTGTACAAGAGGGTGAACCGATCGTTCTTGGTCACCTGACCAGTGAACTTGAGGTTGAAGTTCTTGAGCTTGGTGTTATCAGGATAATCCGCCATCGTCCACATTCTTATGTCCTGAACTCCGTAAGAGGTCCAGAACCAGAACTTATCCTTCATAATGGGACCACCGATATCTCCGCCGTAGTCCATTATCTGATTGATCCGATCGCCCTTGTAACCGGATCTCAGGTTGGGAACACCTTCGAGGTTCGACCACTGGAGGGTGTCATTAGTAAAGTAACTGTGAATGTTGAAGTGCAGGTCATTGCTCCCTTGCTTGGTGATTATGTTGAGTGCCACACCACCGGTCTGCAGTCTCGGGTCATTCGCCGCAGTTGAGATCTCGATCTCGTCAAAAGCGGAGAAGTCGTAGTACATCGGCGAAGCGCCCACTGCTGCCATATCGGTGATGGTGATCCCGTCGATGTTCCACATCGTGTTATCGCCGGAATCACCGTGGGTAACGAAATTGGACTGCTGTCCGGACTGGGTACCACCGACATTGACCCGGTCCACCTGAACACCAGCTACCTGGTCAAGAATGACCCAGGGGTCACGAGCAGTGGGAAGGTTCTCCAGGACCTCTTTTGTCATAGCCACCGAAACCGCGGTCTTCTTCACATCAACTACTGGAGCCTCTCCAGTAACAGTTACTACCTCGCGGACCGCTGCTACCTTCATCGTCACATTGACATAGGTAGTGGTTCCCAAAGCTACCTCCACATCCTTCCGCACTACTGTCTGGAAGCCCTCAAGTTCAAACTTGAGGGTGTACTTGCCAGGCGTTAAGTTCGGGAAGCGGAAGATGCCCTTTTCAGTGGTGGTGAAGGTACGAGCTGCGATCGCAGGACCTGTCAGGGTAACCGTAACCCCAGGAAGGACTGCTCCGGTCTCATCGACCACTTTCCCCGTAATGTGCCCCACAGTTATCTGGGCAAGGGCAAGGGCAGAAACCAGGATAGCTACTCCTACTAAACCTAAAATCTTACCTATGTTCTTCATCTCTCCTTACCTCTAACTTAAGTTATTAAAATATATCCCTTCTCACCCTACTATTATATTAATTGATTTCCTCACCTCCTTTCTCATACTCTTTTGTTTATTTTAGAAAGCAAATTTCGTGCCATATTTGCTTTTTCTTGAAATTTTCTTCATCTTCTATTCACTTGAAAACCAAAGGCTTGTTTTGATTGCTAATTGTCTTTATCACATATTGGTTTATTACTTTTCCAAATAATCGGACAGCTCAATACTCTTAAGACGGTTTCCTATTTAATATTCTGATTAAAAATAAGTTATCGGAATATAATATTTCCAAAAAAATGGAGAGTAATCCAAAATATTGAATTAAATGGGTGGTCCTTCCAATCTCCGGAGGATGTCTTTTACTTCTTTCAAGTCTTTGGCATATTTATAAGAAGGAGCAGTGGCAAGGAATCTCTTTAAATAGAAGATAGCCTCTTCCTTCCTCCCTTCTTTTAAGAGGATTATTCCAAGATTATACAGGGTATCGAATTGGCGAGGATCAAGTTCAACCGCTCTCTTAAAATTTTCAATTGCTTCAGCAACCCTTCCCAGGCGGTAACTCGCTACCCCCAAGCCATTATAGGCAGTAGGAGAGCTGTTGTATTTTATTGCCTTTTTAAACTCAGAGATGGCGGCATTAAGCATACCTTCCGCCAAGTATACCGTTCCCAAATTGGTATGAGCGCTCCCAAATGTCTTATCTATTTTTAATAATTTCTCGAAAGTAGCTATTGCCTCTTTTCTTTTCCCTAAGTAGAAATAGGTTACTCCAAGATAGTTTAAGGCGTCGAGATCCTCCTTGTTTTTTGCGATGGCTTTCTTCAGGATGGAGAGTGATTCCTCAAGATCACCCCTTTCCTGAAGGTAAAGTCCCAGATTGGCAAGGAGAGTGCTTGTTGGGAGCACCTTATTCACTCCCTCTTTGAGCACCGCTATCGCTTGATCTATATCTCCGGCTTCATGGTAGACATAGGCGAGATTTAGATATGCTGGGGTGAAGGTAGGTGCCTTCTTTATGAGGGCGGTTAACACCTCTATCGCCCTCTCTACCTTGCCCGCGAGGAAGAGATTCGTCCCTTCGTCAAGTTCATTGCTGAGGGGGATGAGATTCTTCGGGTCGTCGGCTTCGGTGAACCTTTTCTTCCGAGGCGATCCGGTGGAACCTACGATATACCCCAATGCTTTGAGCCTTGCTCGCGTCTCCTCATCGACCGGGAGGGGGGTACTGGTTAGCGCCTCAGCTGAGGTGTGGGAGGAGATGTAGGTAGCAAGTTTCTTTTTAAGATGTTTTAATAGCCGGGGATTCCTCTTTGCTAAATTCTTCTTTTCCCCGAAGTCGTTTCGCATATCGTATACTTCAGGAATGGGGAGTTCGATGTATTTATAGTGTCCCGCAATGATCCCAGAAAGGGGCGCCCAGTTTCTGTTGAAGTAAGCAGACATCGCTTCGAAATAGCAAACTTCGTCCTCACCTTTCTCCGGATGGTTGATGAGGGGGATGAGAGATCTTCCTTGCATCTCTTTCCTTTTGTGTAGGCCCAGAAGCTCGAGAATGGTGGGGGCGATATCGATATGCTGTACCCGCTTCATTATCTTCAGTCCTTTTGGGAAAACCCTCGGTTGCCAAAATATTAGCGGAATATGGAGGGTGGAGTTATAGGCGAAGGTACCATGCGTCTTTTCACCATGATCCCCAAGTGATTCCCCATGATCAGCGGTCAAGATGATCACCGTGTTTTTTAAAAGCCCCTCTTTTTCAAGAAAGGAGACGAGCTTGCCCAGAGCGTAGTCAGTATAAGCGACCTCACCAGCATAAAGGTCGTTTTGGTATTTGGAACGGTAGGGCTCCGGGGGGATATAGGGAGCATGAGGATCGTAGAGATGAATGAAGCAAAACCAAGGCTTTCCCTTTGTTTTCTTGAGCCAACTTATAGCGGGTTTTATCACCTCCTCTGCTGGCCTTTCAGCGAAACCGAAACCACGGAAGCCAGAGCTCGTTTTATAATAGTCGTCATA
>JAGGZT010000018.1 GCA_021161905.1 Acidobacteriota bacterium
ATCTTGAGAAGGCGGTTATAGACCTCCTCCACACCCTTCCGATCTACATCGCGGACATAGTACCAAACGGTAGCCTTATCAGGAACTACATTGGGCACCTTGCCGGTTTCAATTATCGCATAATGGATGCGCACCGTTGGCTTCACATGCTCCCTTAGAAAATTAGCTGCTACATCCATTATCTCAACTGCATCAAGAGCACTCCTTCCCTCCCAAGGGGCGCCAGCAGCATGAGACGACTTTCCATAGAAGGTAACGGTAAAGGAGTTCATCGCACTTGAGCTTCCGTATGAAACCTGATTCTTGGTACCCGGATGCCATACCAAAGCACAGTCAAGGTCATTGAAGTAACCATCCCGTGCCATCCACACCTTACCGACCAATGTTTCCTCAGCAGGACAACCATAGAGACGGATGGTGCCCGGAAGTTTTTCCTTCTCCATTACATATTTCACCGCCATCGCAGCGCCTACCGAAGCAGCGCCGAATAGATTGTGACCACATCCATGCCCTGGAGCTCCAGGCTTTATCGGATCCTTATAGGGAACCGCCTTCTGAGAGAGGCCGGGAAGGGCATCGTATTCCGCCAAGATGCCAATAATCGGTTTCCCCTTGCCATAGGTAGCAATAAAAGCAGTGGGCATCCCCGCTACATTCCTCTCCACCTTGAACCCAGCCTTCTCAAGCTCGGAGATGAGGAAACGGGAAGATTTATATTCGAGCATCGCGGTCTCTGCATAACTCCAGAGAGTATCACTTATCTTTATCAGCTCTGCCTTGTTCTCCTCAACCCAGGATATCGCCTCCTTCTTCTCCTTATCCCCTTTTGCCAATCCATAGGAAAAACTTGCCAAAGAAAAGGCAAAAACTACCAAGAAAAGAAATAACAACCGCCCTCTTCTCATCTCACCCTCCTTATCTCAAATACCTCACTTACTATTCTACTATCTGAGCAAATAGCAAGGAACACTTTTTAATATAAAATCGGCTCCTTCTTGACATTTGAAGATGGCTATTCTAAATTTAAAACACCTACCCTTACCAAACAAGGAAGCGATGAGGGGTAAAAGATGGCAAAAACGGGTATTAAAATTGCTCACCTTCTCTCTAGAGCGATAGATCCTCTCCTTTCTGCTGAATTTATCCGGAAGACGCTCGTCAACTATGCCGAGAAGAAGGCTTACGAACGGTTAATCGAGAAGAACCTCACTCAAAGACCCATTACGGTTCAAAAGGATAAATTCGTCCTCGTGCGAAATATGATCCATAGTTTCGACAAAGCTCTAAAGGACAACCGCATCTCCAAAAATGTGAGGAAAGCTTACCTCAACTTCTTCCTCCTCGTTTTAGGAAGGAGTGAGGAAAAAATAAGGAAATTTGAGCGAAAATACGGATTCACCCCGCCAAAGTTCCTCACCATCTCTCCGGGAAAGTTCTGTAATCTCAACTGCATCGGATGCTATGCTGCAAGCTCGAGCGCCACTTCGGAGAAATTACCTTACCACATCGTCTCTCGAATAATAAGAGAGAAAAAGGAACTATGGAACTCCTACTTCACCGTAATCTCCGGTGGGGAACCCCTTCTCTGGAGAAGCGAGGGGAAAGGGATCATCGAGCTTGCCAAAGAACATAGCGACAACTTCTTCCTGATGTATACCAATGGCACAGTGATAGATGAGGAGATGGCAAAGAAATTAGAGGAGGTAGGAAACATCACCCCAGCCATCTCAGTAGAGGGGTTCGAGAAGGAGACCGATCATAGGCGGGGAAAGGGCACCTTTAAGAAGATACTCCGTGCTTTTGAAAATCTAAGGAAATACGGCGTTCCCTTTGGTATCTCGATCACCGCCACCAGAAATAATGCAGAACTGGTGGTGTCTGAAGAGTTCGTCGATTTCTACTTCAAAAAACAAGGAGCAATTTATGGCTGGATCTTTCAATATATGCCCATAGGCCGGGGTTACAACTTCGATCTTATGGTCAGTCCGAAACAACGAGTTTACATGCTCCATAAGATGAGGGAGTTGAACAGAAACTTGGGCGTCTTCATCGCCGATTTCTGGAACTCGGGACCGGTAAGCGACGGATGTATCTCAGCAGGAAGAGGAAGGGGAGGATACTTCTACATTGACTGGAATGGAGATGTGATGCCCTGTGTGTTTGTCCCCTACTCCACCCATAATATAATCGAGGTCTATAAAAATGGCGGTGATCTCAATACCGTTCTCTTCTCCCCCTTTTTCGAAAGGATAAGGAAATGGCAAAAAGAGTACTCCTATTTAAAGCCTAAAGATGAGGTAGGGAATCAGCTCCGTCCCTGTCCTATCCGTGATCACTATCGGGTTATGTATCGAATCATCAGAGAGATAAAAGCAAGACCCGTAAACGAGGAAGCGGCACAGGCTATTAAGGATAAAAAGTACTACGATAAATTATCCGCCTATGGGGATACGGTGGGAAAACTTACTGATCCCATCTGGGAGAAAGAATATATCCTTCCCGAAAAGAACAAAGCACCTTCTTCCCTCTCCAAACTAAGGGTTAGCTGAGAATAAGGTAATCAGCCCTTTCCCTCTTTCAAGTGAGGGAAAGGGCTGATACCGGACACTCCCGAACACAGAGATCACACCGGGTGCACTTTTCGGGGAATACCAGACAAGGATATTCCATCATCCACGACTTCGGCTTCCGCTCGCTCTCCCACTGCTTTGCCGGAATAACCTTATTTATATCTCCCTCAACCCCGATATAGGAGGTTCGGGTCATATCTATCGCCTGATGGGGACAGATATCCATACAGATACCACAGCTTATACACAATTTTTTCTCTAACTTGAGAGAAGGGGAAGCCATCGCTATTTTTCTCTCCGCCTGAATAAGACGATTAAGGCGATAAACCCAACCACTAACAAAGCAGGGAAGGTGATATAGAAGCTCACCATAGAGAGATGAGGATTAAGATTGGAACGAAGTGCTCTCAGCGAAGCCCAAAACGGCTGATTGAGTTGCTTCATCCAGACGGGGCTTGCTGCTTCCATCACCAAGGTAAAGCCTACAAAGTTGAGAAGCGCAGCTAACCCAAGGAGAAAGGTAACCACCCGAAACATCCTGGGATTATTATCGACATCAGTAGCCAGCTTAATGAGAAGTACGATCGCCATAAGAAGAACCGCGAAGGGGAAGAAGGGAACCGCGATCTTTATATCCTGCATAATATCGAGGTTGATAAACATCAAGCCGAAGACAACGGAAAGAAGTATGGAACCATCACGACTAATTACATAAATGAGCCACCAAATGTCAGCTGCTACCCGGAGGGTAAACCGGTTCAAGATCCGAAGGGCATAGGGCCTGCCAATGTGGATCAAGAAAGCAAGTATGGTAAGGACAATGGTAATATCAGCTAAGTTCTGAAGGGTCCATACCTCAAGCGCCTTGGTGACCGTTTCTTCTGCCAACATCAAAAACATCTTAAAATGCTCCTTTTAGATTTTTACTTCCTTAGCCCTGTTTACCCACCAATTTCTTGGCTTTCTCTAGGTTCTTTTTGGCAAGTTCATAGTCAGGTTTTAAAGAGAGCGCTTTCTCATATTCCTCTATCGCCTTTTCGTACTGCTGAGAGAGAAAGTAAACATTTCCCAATCTATTGTGGAGGTCAGGGGCATCAGGGGTAACCCTAAGTGCCCTCTGATATTCTTTCATCGCCTTTTCATATTTCTTGAGCCGTTTGTAAATATCGCCCAAGCTCTTGTGAACCTGAGGATGGTCTGGTTTAAACCGCGCTGCCACAAGGTAGTTTTTCTCCGCCTCTTCCAGTTTGCCTATCGTCTCATAAGCCAGCCCCAAGTTGTAATAAGCCTCTGCGTAATCAGGTTTTATGTCGATCGCCTCTTGATACTCTTGGATAGCCTGATCATACTTCTCCATCAAGAAGTAAACACTACCCAAATTGTTATGGGTCTTAGCATAATTGTACTCTATCTCAAGGGCTTTTTTATATTGCTCTACCGCCAGATCATACCTTCCTTGTTGCTGATACTTCACTCCAAGATCAAAGTGCACAAAGAAATCGGGCTCGAGATGAAGGGGTACCTCTTCCTCCCCTCTCTTCCGGGCAAGCTCCCGTCTCCTCTTCGCAATTATCCCCTGCATCTCCTCCTCAAAGAGAAGGAGATCACGATACATCTCATAGATATTGCTATAACGGTCCTTTGGCTCTGGTTCCAACGCTTTAGTCACAATACCATCGATCCTGGAACCGAGTTCTGGCTTCACTTCAGAAGGAAGCTTAAAACGGCCTATGGGAAGTTTACCGGTAAGAAGCTCATAAAAAATAACCCCGGTGGAGAAGATATCTGCCCGATGATCGACATTTCCTGAGGAGAGACTCTGCTCTGGAGCCATATAATAGGCGGTCCCTAAGGTCATCAAGGTAGAGGCAAATTGTACCGGGGTGAGTAGCTTGGCAATACCAAAATCGGTGATCTTGATCTTGAGGTTATCGAGCACCATAATGTTTTCCGGCTTTATATCCCGGTGGACGGTATACTTATGGGCGTAATTCAACCCCTCACATACTTGTTTGATGATCCTTATCGTCTCATCTATCTCAATCTCCTCCCCTCGCTTTCTCTTCGCATTCATCCATTCCCTTAGGTTAACACCCTCCAGAAGTTCCATAGAGATAAACTTGATCTCATCAGCCTCTCCCAGATCCCGTACCCGTACTATATTAGGATGGGAGAGTTGGAGGGATATTTTCGCCTCGTTTTTAAACCTCTCTACCGCTTCTCTACTCTTCATCAAGCTGGGGAGAAGAACCTTCAAGGCGATGAATTCTTTTAATGTTCGATCAAAAACCTTATAAACAATACCCATCCCCCCTCGGCCAATGATCTCCAATACCTCGTAACGGTCGTTGACCACCTCCCCCCTTTTGAACGGGGTAAACTGATCTGTCTCGCCAAGAACAGGAAAAGCTAATTCCTCTTCCTCATAGGGGGTGAAGATACCTTCTATTAGGGAAGAGGGGAGAGCCTCCTCCTCTTCAAGGGAAGGAGCCTCTTGGGAAAGAGAGGAGGGGTTATCCTCAGACATCCCATTCTCAAGGGAAGCGCCACAATGGATACAATATCCCTTTCCACCTGGCGTCATATGACCACACCTAGGACACTTTATCTCTTCCGCCATCTTTTCCTAGCTCTGTATCATTAAATTATATCATAAGCGATAAGGGAAAACAAAGAAAAAAAGCCCGCCTTTTGAGAGGCGGGCTTTAGTACAAGTTCCCTTTTATCCTCTCTCCTCTAAGGGGATGTACTTCCTCTCTAATTCTCCCACATAAACGGCGCGAGGACGGAATATCCTATTCTCGGGGAGATATTCGAGGATCCGAGCTGCCCAGCCAGCAACCCGAGCAACCGCAAATATCGGAGTGAACATAGCGGGCTCTATGCCCATCGCGTAGTAAATGGTACCGGAATAGAAATCAACATTGGGGAATATCCCCTTGGCACCGTAAGCGGCAATAACCTCCTCCTCGACCTTCTTCGCAACCTTGTAGAGATACTCCTTCCCCATTCTCTTGGTCACCTCTTCGGAGTACTTCCCAAGCACCTT
The DNA here is from genome assembly GCA_021161905.1 of Acidobacteriota bacterium. Lineage (NCBI taxonomy): Bacteria > Pseudomonadati > Acidobacteriota > Acidobacteriota bacterium. Next base: position 5,620 of record JAGGZT010000018.1, read on the forward strand.
AGCCCGAGGATCGTAAGCCTTGTACACCCGATGGCCAAAACCCATTATCTTCTGCTTCTTGGCAATGGCATCCTTCACATAAGCCACCGCATCATTCTCATCCTTTAGCTTAAGGAGAGCTGCCAGTGCCCGCTCGTTAGCCCCGCCATGAAGAGGTCCCTTAAGACTGCAGATACCTGCAACGATGCTGGAGTACATATCGCTCAAGGTCGAATTGACTACCATACAGGTGAAGGTGGAGTTATTCATCCCATGATCTGCATGGAGGATCAAAGCCACATCCATCACCCGGGCAAAATAATCATCGGGTTTCTCTCCATTGCACATATAGAGAAAATTAGCGGCATGGGATAGATTGGGATCGGGCTCAACAGGCTCTTCACCCTTCCTGATCCGAGCGATGGCACCAGCAACGGTAGCCATCTGAGAGATCAATTTTATCCCTATCTCCGTCTCGTTTTCTACACTGGTATCGTCGGCTTTGGGATCAAAACAGCCGAGAACAGAGACACCGGTGCGGAGCGCTGCCATTGGATGTACATCCTTCGGTACCCGCTTCAGGGTATCGATCACTTCTTTGGGAATGGAGCGGTATTTCTTGAGCTTCGCATCGAACTCATCGAGCTGGCTCTTAGTGGGAAGTTCGCCAAATAGTAGAAGGTATGCGGTCTCCTCATAGGTGGAATGCTCCGCCAAATCGAAGATGTTATAACCCCGATATACCAACCACCCCTTTTGCCCGTCGATATAACCTATCTTGGTAGCATTGGTAATAGCACCCTCTAACCCTTTGTTGAGCTCTACCGTGACGGGCCATTCAAACTTACCTACATATTTAGGCTTCTCAGCCATCTTAAGACCTCCTATGACTCCGTGAGTTTAACAATAAACTACTACTCCCCCTTGGGGAGCAGTGAGAATCGTACCTCAGATCGCCCCATAAATCAAGTCTAAATTTCAATCAATGGCGATTCTTTTGGTAAATTATCCTAAGGCCTTCTAGGGTCAAATAAGGTTCGAGCCTTTTGATCAAAGGAAGATCCGGCATAACCTTTACCGCCAATCCACCGGTGGCAATTACCTTGGTATTCTCACCCAACTCGGCAATGAGCCGTTCCAAAATACCTTCCACTAAACCTAAATAGCCATAGAAAAGACCTGCTTGAATGCTCGCCACCGTATTCTTTCCTATGAGTTCCAAAGGTTTGGCAAATTCCACCCGGGGAAGCTTAGCCGCTTTAATAAACAAAGCTTCTGCTGAAATATCAGGTCCTGGGGCGATTAATCCCCCTAAATACTCCCCTTTCTTGGAGATAACATCGAAGGTGGTAGCGGTTCCAAAATCCACCACCACGGAGGGACCTCCAACCTTATTATAAGCGGCAACCGCGTTCGCTATTCGATCCGCCCCTACCTCCTGAGGGTTCTCGTAAAGTATAGGCATCCCCGTCTTCACCCCTGGCTTGAGCACCAATATCTTTAAACCAAAATATCGCTCCACCATATCCTCTATGGAATGAAGTAGTTGGGGAACAACACAGGAGAGAACCGCTCCATCTATATCCTCTGAGGGAATGCCTTTTATGGTAAGGAGCTCCAAGAAGAGAAGCCCTAGCTCATCAACTGTCCGGTTGCGTACCGTAGCGACACTTCCATTCGCCACTAATTCCTCCCCCCTAAAAACACCAAAGTTTATCGCGGTATTCCCTACATCAATGGCAAGAAGCATATCCTCCCTCACTCACTGAAGCCTAACCAATTCAGAGGCAGAGACCTTAATCTCCTCCCCACCCGGGAGCAATACCTTAAGTTCACCCCCGGGGAAAAGCCCTCCCGTGGTTCCTTTTACCGGTCCATCTCTTAAGAAAAGCTTCACCTTCTTCCCCCGGGAATAACTCGAAAGTTCCTCAAACCTATTCACTATCTCCTCCAAACCATTGGTTCTAAAAATCTCATACCAATGTTCAAACCGTTCCATTAGGGAGAGAAAGAGTTCATTCCTCTCAATGGTCCAACCGCTCTCGATGAAAAGGGAAGTGGCTTCATTCCAAAGCTCAGGAGGAAAATCGCCCTTCGCCTGGTTGACATTTATGCCGATCCCGACCACCAATCCCTTCCCCTTCACCTCCTCAATGAGAATACCAGCGACCTTCCTTCCTCCAATCAGCACATCGTTGGGCCACCGAAGGTCTGGCTTAGAGGGAATAAACTCGGCTATTGCCTCCGCAACCACGATAGCGGAAAGAAGGCTGAGCACACCGATGCTCTCCTTAGATGTCTTCCCTTTAAGGATAAGGGAAAAATAAAGGCCAACCAAAGGAGGCGAATGCCACTTCCGATTCCATCGCCCTCTACCCCTCGTCTGTTCCTCGGCGATAACCACCGTCCCCTCAGGGGCACCGTTTGCTGCCAGCATTAAAGCATAGGAATTGGTAGAGCTAACGGAGGGAAAATAGATGATCTCCCTTCCCAAAAACCTCGTCTTTAGCCTCTCCTTCAATAAGGCAGGACTGATCTCTCTTAACTTCCTTTCTATCATCTGATTAGGAAACTTATATCGACGCTTTTAAAGGAATGGGTCAACATCCCTAAGGAGATATAATCGATGCCAAGGGAGACATATTCCCTTACATTATCGAGGTTCACTCCACCCGATACCTCAAGTTTTACCCGTCCTTCTGCTATCTTAACCGCTTCTACTATCTCCTCTTTGCTCATATTATCCAGCATAACTATATCAGCACCCGCTTCAATAGCCTCCCTTAGTTCGGCAATGGTGCTAACTTCTACCTCTATCTTCAAAGTATGGGGAAGGCACTGTTTAATCCGGGAAATCGCCTCCCTTATTCCACCAGCGATCTTTATATGATTATCCTTTATTAACACTCCATCATCGAGCCCAAAACGGTGGTTTCTCCCACCTCCTACTCGAACGGCATACTTCTCAAGAATCCTTAATCCGGGAGTGGTCTTCCTCGTATCGAGAATGAGAACAGGATAATCGTTGGTAAGTTCCACCACCTTCCTCGTTAAGGTGGCTATCCCGGACATCCTCTGCAAGAAGTTCAAAGCAACCCTCTCTCCAGCAAGAAGCGAAGAGACAGAACCCGTTACTTCCGCAATCACCTCGCCTTCTTCAACCTCATCTCCCTCCCCTCGGTTAGCCAAAAAGCTCGCTTTCGGATCGAGTATCTCAAACACCCTCCTCGCCACAAAAAGCCCGGCAAGGACAAAGCTCTCCTTAGCGAGGAAAACGCCACTCCCTTCCCTCTCCTCTCTTACGATGGCAGAGGTGGTGATATCCCCCCTTCCAATATCCTCAGAAAGAGCCCTTTCGATAATCCCATCAAGAATGATCCGGGGTATCATAAACTTAACTCTCCTTGATGCTTTCCAAACTTTCCCTAAGTTTAGAAAGCCTGGTCATAAGTTCATCATAGATCCCCTTATTCTTCTCTACCACTTCAGGCGGTGCTTTCTTCAGGAAATCCTCATTGGAAAGTTTACGCTCTACCTTAACAAGCTCCTCCTCAGTCTTCTTTATCTCTTTCTCCAACCTCTTCCTCTCCCTTCCGAGATCTATCACCCCCTTGAGGGGGATAAAAAGTTTTATGTCCTGAACCACACTGCGAGCGGAAAGTTTCTTCTCTTTAGGTTCCTTGCCAAAGTGAACCTCTTTTACCCTCGCTAACCGCTCGATGTGTTCCTCAACCTCAGCAAGTGCCTTAAGTTTTTCTTCATCATCTCCAAGGAGATAGACCTCGACAAACGAAGCTGGAGGAACATTCATCTCTGCTCGGACATTTCTTATCTTAACTATAAGCTCCTGGAGCAAAGATAAGATCCTCTCTGCCTCTTCATCCTCCCACTCGGGGTTTCTCTCGGGGTAAGGAGCAACCGTAATCGAGACCCCCTGATGGGGAAGCTTCTGCCATATCTCCTCAGTCACAAAGGGCATAAGGGGATGAAGTAGCTTCAATATTCCTTCAAGAACAAGAAGAAGAACCGACTGAGCCTCCTTCCTCTCTTCCTCATACTTAGAGGAAAGAAGTGGCTTAACCATCTCAATGTACCAATCGCAGAATTCATGCCAAGTAAATTGATAGATGAGATTCGCCGTCTCTTGAAAACGGAATTCTTCAAGATTATCGTTTAGCTGTTTAGATATCTTGGAGAATCGGCTCAATATCCACCGGTTGACGATATTTTGCACCTTGAGAGAAGAGAGATCAGGGGTAAAATCTTGGTCCAAGTTCATAAGGGTGAACCGGGCGGCATTCCAGATCTTGTTAACGAAGTGACGATACCCCTCCATCCGCTTTAAGGATAAAGGGATATCGGTGCCGGAAACGGTAAGGGCGGCTAAGGTAAAGCGGAGGGTATCCACCCCATACTTCTCGATGAGCTCGTCCGGCTCAACCACATTGCCCTTGGACTTGCTCATCTTCTCCCCACGCTCATCCCGAACCAGTCCATTCAGGAATACCTTATAGAAGGGAACATCCCCCATAAATTTAAGCCCCATCATTATCATCCGTGCCACCCAGAAAAATAGAATATCGTAGCCGGTGATCAGTACTGAGGTGGGATAGTATCGAGTTAACTCCTTGGTCTTTTGAGGCCAACCAAGAGTGGAGAAGGGCCAAAGGGCAGAGCTAAACCAAGTGTCAAGTACATCCTCATCCTGGTGAATACTCTCACTCCCGCAATGGGAACAGGATGTTGGATCCTCCATTGCCACGGTTATTTCTCCGCATTCATCGCAATACCAAGCAGGTATTCGATGCCCCCACCAGATCTGGCGGGATATACACCAATCGTGGATATTTCTCAACCATTCGAAATAGGTCTTCTTCCAAACCTCGGGGAATATCTTAATCCTTCCCTCAGAAACTGCCTTAATCGCTTCTTTTGCAAGCGGTTTCATCCTTACAAACCATTGAGTAGAAAGAGACGGCTCAATCACTGTGCCACAACGATAACAGTGGCCTAAGGAAAAATGGTAATCCTCCTCCCGCTCGATCAGCCCCATATCGGCGAGATCGGAGAGAAGCTTCTTCCTCGCCTGGTAACGATCGAGCCCTGCATATGGCCCTGCTTCTTCCGTCATCCTTCCGTTATCGTCTATAACCCTTACCTGGGGAAGGTTATGTCTCTTGCCAGCAGTAAAATCGTTTGGGTCATGAGCTGGGGTAATCTTCACTATTCCCGTGCCGAACTCCGGATCGACAAACCCATCGCCGATAATGGGAAGTTCCCTTCCTATTATGGGAAGGATCGCCTTCTTCCCGATAAGATGAGCATAACGTTCATCCTTAGGATTCACCGCTAATGCGGTATCCCCGAGCATCGTCTCAGGCCTGGTGGTAGCTACCACCAAATACCCCTTCTCGTTCTTCAGAGGATACTTTATGTAGTAAAGCTTCCCTTCGGTATCCTTGTGCTCTACTTCGAGATCGGAAAGAGCCGTTTGACATCGAGGGCACCAATTTACCAGATAATAATCTCTATAGATCAACCCTTCATTATAGAGGGTGACAAAAGCCTTGCGCACCGCCCGGGATAAATCGGGGTCCAGAGTAAACCTCTCCCGGGACCAATCGCAGGAAGCGCCAAGCCTCTTCAATTGCTCCACTATCCTCCCCCCACTCTTCTCCTTCCACTGCCAGACACGCCTTACAAACTCCTCGCGACCCAATTCCCTTCTCCTCAAACCCTCCCTCGCTAACTCCCGCTCCACTACATACTGGGTCACGATTCCCGCGTGATCGGTTCCTGGAATCCATAAGGCATCAAACCCCTTCATCCGCTTGAAACGGACGATAATATCCTGAAGGATGTTGACCAGAGCATGCCCTATATGGAGAGAGCCGGTGACATTTGGTGGGGGGATGACGATAGAGAAAGGAGGTTTCTCTGATCCCGGATCTGCTCGAAATAGATCGTGTTTAAGCCAGAATGGATACCATTTGTTCTCTATCTTCCTTGGATCATAGAATTTCTCCAACTCGATTTCTTCCTTCAACTTCCTATCACCCCTCAACTTTCTAATTGACCTCCTTATCTTACTCAGCCTTTTTTTTAAAGTCAACTATGGGGGGACAAAATAAAAAAGTAGGACCTTCCTACTTTCTTTTTAAGCCAGGCTTTTATATAACCTTAGCTCTTCTTTATCTCTTCGATTGCCTGTTTTATCAGCCGTTCCGCAAGTTCAGGTATTACTTCCCAAGCTATCTCCCTCACCGCTTTGTCCGAGAGCTTAGCCACTACCCGCTCCACTATCTGCTCGATCGCCTCATCAGTTAAGGGAATGACGCCCTCCCTTGCCTCCTCAGCCACTTTAGGAGGAACCGAAGCCTCCGGGGGCGCTTCCACCTTTTCTTCTACCTTATGAGCTTCCACCCCCGCTGCCGGCTGAGGTGGAGAAGGCTCTCTCGGGGGTGTTTCCTCCTTTGCTGGGGGTGGAGATGGAGCAACCTTCTCTTTCGGTGGAGAAGGAACCTCTGGCGGTGGAGAACTCACCTTTTCTGAAGAAACCTCCTTCTCTCCTCCTTCTGATAACTGTTCCAGCATCGATTCCTGAGCCTCAAGTTGGCGTTCCAATTCGAGTATCTCATCTTCGCTAAGCCCCTCTATGCCAGAGAATATCTCTCCTTCCGAAGAAGGAGCAGAGGGGGGAACAAAACCTTCGACCTTTGGAGAGGGCTCTACTGGAACAGTTTCCTCAGTAGAAGGAGGTGGTGAAGCAGGCTGTTCCACCTTCGGTGGTGGAGAAATTGGCTCTTCTTTTGCTTTAGGCGGTGCCATTTCCTCCTTAGGAGGAACAGTTGGGGTCTTTCTCTCTTCTTCAATTGCCCTCTCAGGCGTCAGCTTCTCCTCTGGAGGTGCAGAAGCTGGTGGTGCCATCTCCCCTCCTACCGGTTGAGGAGGAGCCTCCTGCCTCGGGGGTTCCCCTCCCACCTCAGGAACCGAGGGAGCACTTACCTCAACGGGCTCTCCTCTTTCCCTTTTTGCCGAAGCGAGGGTCTCCTTTACCTTGGCGATGAAACTTTTCGACTGGAAAGGCTTAGAGATTACCGCATCATAACCCGCCTCTCTCGCCTTTTCCTCATCATATGGCTCAAAGATCCCTTTGAGGAGTATCACCGGTATATGAGCAAGCTCAGGGTTGGACTTTATATATTTGCAAACTTGGTAGCCATCCTGCTCCGGCATATTAACATCGGCAATAACTATATCGGGCCGTTCCTGATTGATTTTCTCTATCGCCTCAGTACCGCTACGGGCAGAGATGATCTCAAAATCCTCATCGGCAAAGGTTAATTCTACTACCCGATGAATGGTCAGGCTATCGTCCGCTAATAGCAACCTTTTTGGCATCTAACCCTCCTCAGGGCATCAAATAACTTTCTTCTTAGTTGGAAAACAGGATATCACCTATCTATTGATATGTCAAGTATTTTATGCATTTAACGATCCCTTCCCCTTTTTCCGGGTAATATTCTATAATAAAATATAAAAAAGGAAGGTCAAATGAGTTTAATCGAGGCATTGGGGACAAAGTTATATCATATGTTATTCATTATACTGGCTTTAGCCCTGGTGTTCTTCCTGTTGCATCAGTTAAGCAAAAGGGCTCGCAGAAGGTTAGAAGAGCAGAAAGAGGAGATATTTGCCCGACTTGAAAAATCGGTGAAAAAGAAAACCGGAAAACAAGGGGAATAGCCTTTATAATGAGAGCTTCCTTCATTTGTAGCTTCCTTCTCTTTCTGATAATATCTCCCCCTCTTTGCCAACCGCGACTACCCGGGGAGAAATCGCGAGATTACCCCCTGATAGCACCAAAAATAGACCTGAATCGAGCAACTGAGGAAGAATTTCTCCGCCTTCCCCTGCTTAAAAGGGAGATCATAGCCGAGATAATAAAATGGCGGAAGGAACATCCCTTCCGCCGGGTGGAGGATATTCTCTTCATTCGGGGGATAGGTGAATACACCTACTTCCACCTAAGAAAACACCTTTTTGTCTCCTCTTCTTCCCCTATTTCTTCCTCCAGCGGAGGATCGGATTCCGCGCTGCCCCTACCTCATCGAGACGAGAGACCTTAGTGATGTGAGGGGCTGAATGAAGAAGTTCCGGTTTCTCCTTCGCTTCCCTGGCGATTTCCTTCATCGCCTCAATAAAGCTATCAAGCTCCTCCTTGGTTTCGGTATCCGTCGGCTCTATCATAAGGGCGCCAGGCACGATGAGCGGGAAGTAGATCGTCGGTGGATGGAATCCATAATCGAGAAGTCTCTTCGCTATATCGAGGGTCTTCACCCCATATTGCTCCTGGTTCTTATCGGAAAATACCACCTCATGCATACAGATCCGATCGTAAGGAAGATGATACACCCCCCTTAGCTTGACCCGCAGGTAGTTAGCAGCGACCACTGCTCTCTCCGCTACCTTCTCCAACCCTACCGCTCCCATAGTGAGGATATAGGCGTAAGCCTTGATGAGCACCCCAAAATTGGCATAGAAAGTCCGCACCTTCCCAATGGAGTGAGGAAGATCATAATTGAGGTAATACCCATTGGCACCTTTTTCAACCAAAGGCACTGGAAGGAACGGAGCCAGATGCTCCTTCACCGCCACTGGTCCACTGCCGGGACCGCCACCGCCATGAGGGGTGGAAAAGGTCTTGTGAAGGTTCAGATGAATGGCATCAACCCCCATATCACCGGGACGAGCCTTACCTAAGAGGGCGTTCAGATTGGCACCATCCATATAAAGGAGGGCTCCCTTCCTGTGCACTATATCCGCTATCTTAACGATCTCCTCCTCAAACAGACCAAGGGTGTTGGGGTTGGTAATCATCAAAGCGGCTACATCCTCGTCGACCAATCTATCGAGCTCAGCGGAATCAACACACCCCCTCTCATCAGATTTCACCTTCACCACCTGATAACCGACTATGGAGGCACTTGCCGGATTGGTCCCATGAGCGGAGTCAGGAATGAGAACCTTCTTTCTGGGATTACCTTTGGATGTTAAATAGGCACGAATGAGCAACATTCCGGTAAGCTCGCCATGGGCTCCAGCAGCAGGTTGGAGGGTGGTTCGATCCATACCAGTGATCTCGTTGAGGAACCTCTCAAGCTGGTACATCAACTCCAAATTGCCCTGGGAGAGTTCCTCTGGCTGATAGGGATGCGAAAGGAGGAAATTTTCCTCCCGGGCTACCTTTTCATTAACCTTGGGATTATACTTCATCGTACAGGAACCCAAGGGGTAAAGGCCAGTATCCACCCCGTAATTCCAGGTGGAAAGACGGGTGAAATGACGCACCACTTCTACCTCGGACACCTCAGGAAAACCAGCTATATCGTCCCTCAGGTAACCCTTGGGGAGAAGTTCGGCTACATCCCTCCCCGAAACATCGAGCTCAGGAAGAGGGAACCCCCTCTTTCCCGGCTTGCTCCTCTCAAAGATGAGAGGCTCGTCCCTTACCATACCACAAGTGACTTCCTTCATCTCTCAGCCCTCCAGTGCTTTTACTAAACGATCGATCTCCTCACGAGTATTCACCTCAGTAACCGTGACCAGCAACGTCTTGCTCAGTTTGGGATAAAATCTTCCTAAGGGAATACCAAACAGGATCTTCTCCCTTAGAAGTCTTTTCCTTACCTCCCCTGGCTCATCTTCGCTTTCCACTACAAATTCGTTAAAGGTGGCTCCGCTAAATCTCAATTTGAACCCAGAGACCCGAGATATCGCCTCTTTGGCATAAGCCGATTTCAATAGGCTCTGAATAGCAACCTCCCGAATCCCTTCCTTTCCCAGAAGGGAGAGATAAATGACAGCGGAAAGGGCGCAAAGGGATTCATTGGTGCAGATATTTGAAGTTGCCCTCTCTCTCCGTATATGCTGCTCCCGTGTGGAAAGGGTGAGCACATAACCAACATTCCCTTCCTTATCTACCGTCTCACCAACCAATCTTCCCGGCATCTGCCTTACATACTTCTCCTTAGTAGCCATAAAACCGAGATAAGGACCACCATAGCTCAGCGGCAGTCCAAACCCTTGTCCTTCTCCCACTACGATATCAGCACCGAAATCGGATGGAGGCTTCAATATGCCAAGGGAAACGGGGTCTCCTATTGCCACGATGAAGAGCGCGCCCCTCTCTTTTAAGGTGGACTGAACCTGAGCAAGCTCCTCCACTACCCCAAAGAAATTGGGATACTGCACCACTACTGAGGAGGTATCATCGTTTAACTCTGAAGCCAACTTGTCGTAATCCGTCTTACCCGTCTCGTCCACTGGTATCTCTATGAGCTCAGCCCCCAGATGTTGCAGATAAGTGGCAACCACTTGCCGATACTCAGGATGAACCGCCTCCGAAATAATCACCCGGGAACGCTTGTTTATCCTCCGAGCCATAAGGATCGCTTCCGCCAAAGCAGTTCCTCCTTCATACATACTGGCGTTAGCCACCTCCATCCCAGTGAGCTGACATATCAGGGTCTGGTACTCAAAGATAGCCTGAAGTGTTCCTTGACTTATCTCCGGCTGGTAAGGGGTATAGGCGGTATAAAACTCAGAGCGAGAGATCAACTGATCTATGGCAACTGGAATGAAATGACGGTAAGCACCGCCTCCTATAAAGAAAGAGTAATCGGCAAGGGGGGCATTCTTCTGAGCAAGCCTTTTAATATGACGGATAAGCTCAGGCTCGGTAAGGGGAGAAGGGAGGGAGAGCTTACTTCTAAGCCTCACCTCCTCCGGTATCGGGGCAAAAAGGTCATCGATATCCTTTACCCCGATCTCGGTGAGCATCTCCCTTATCTCTTCCTCGGTCAAAGGAAGGTATCGTCTCATTCGCCCTTTTCCTCCTTAATGTATGCCTCATAACGCGCGGCATCGAATAGATCGTCAAGCTCCTCCTTCACCTCGATCTTCAACTTGACGAACCACCCTTCACCATAGGGATCCTCATTTACCTTCTCCGGATGATCGGCGAGCGTCTCATTCACCTCAACCACCTCGCCGGAGACCGGGGCATACACCTCAGAGACCGCTTTGACCGATTCCACCGTGGCAAAACTCTCGCCTGCCCTGAACTTATCCCCTACATTGGGAAGCTCCACATAGACCACATCACCCAGCTCATGCTGAGCGTAATCGGTAATCCCTACCGTTCCAATATCCCCGTCCACCTTAACCCATTCATGGTCCTTGGTGTAAAGATAGTCTTTAGGATACATCTTCTCTCCTCCGTCGTTCATCATTTTTTCCTCTTATAAAAGGGCGTAGGCACCACCTTTGCCCTTGCCTCTTTGTTCCTAACCAAAACGGAGAACTCTGTCCCCACCTCAGTAGATTCTATAGGAAGATAAGCCAAGCCGATATTCTTCTTAAGATAAGGGGCATAGCTCCCCGAGGTTACCTTACCTACCTCCTTTCCCCCTATCAATACAGGATATCCATGACGAGCGACCTCCCTCCCCAACATTTCGAAACCGATCAACTTTCGGGAAACGCCCTCCTTCAATTGACGCGCTAGGACATCCCTTCCTATAAAATCTCCTTTATCAATCTTCACGATCCAGGCGAGATCTGCCTCAATAGCAGTGGTGGTACGGTCGATATCGTTACCGTAAAGAGCCATCTTCGCCTCTAACCTCAAGGTATCACGAGCGCCCAATCCTGCTGGGATCAGCCCCTTATCCTTACCCGCTTCCATAAGGGCATACCATACCTTCTCTGCATACTGGGGGGAGAAATAGAGCTCAAACCCATCCTCGCCAGTATATCCGGTACGCGATATTATCGCCTCAACCCCGATGACTTTACCTCGGATAAAACGGTAGTATCTTATATCACCCAGGGGAACATCGACCAACTTAGCGAGTATCCCTTCAGCCTCTGGTCCCTGGATAGCCACCTGAACATACTCGGGAGAGCGGTTTATCACCTCAACCCTTCCCTCCTTATGTTCCACTATCCACTGGTAATCCTTATCGGTGTTGGCAGCATTAACCACCAGAAGGTAATGCTTCTCTCCTAAACAGTAGATGAGCAGATCGTCCACAAAGGTACCTTCAGGGTAAAGCAAGGCATTATAATGGATCTTACCTGGAGTGAGTTTAGCGACATCGTTTGGGGTAAGCCGTTGAAGAAAAGAGAGACTATCCTCGCCCTTTACCTCTATCTCCCCCATATGGCTTACATCGAATAAGCCCGCTTTCTCCCGAACAGCAAGATGTTCCGTTATTACTCCGCTGTAGTATACCGGCATATCCCAGCCGGCAAACTCCACCATCCTTGCTCCCATATCCCGGTGTACCTTATTTAGAGGAGTTCTCTTCAACCCAGTTGTCCCACTCATCATCGCCTCCTTAAGTTTTTCCCTATGAGAAACCAAACAGCAAATTTTAGCACCACATTTTCCCCATTTCAAGTAAAATAGATAAGGTGGTTATTTTTTAAGTGATAGTTTTACCTCAAGGGGAGGCAAAAATGGAGGATCAACTAACCAAGGAAGAACAGAAGATATTACTCAAGTTAGCCCGAGAAGCGATAGAAGAGTTCCTTAAAAATGGGAAGAGAAAAAAGTTCGAGACAAAAAAACCCAGGCTAAATCGGTCGGGAGGGGCTTTTGTAACTATAAAGATAAACCACCACCTTCGGGGATGCATTGGTTATATCACTTCCCCTCGCCCTCTCTACGAAACGATAATAGACGCTGCCATCTCTGCCGCAGTGAATGACCCCCGTTTCCCTCCTCTTACCTTAGCTGAACTCGAGCAGGCAAAGCTCGAGATCTCGGTGCTAACCCCGCCTCAGAGGATAGAAGACATAAATGAGATAGAAGTGGGGAAACATGGACTCATTATAACCAAAGGACTAAATAAAGGACTCCTCCTTCCCCAGGTAGCAATTGAAGAAGGATGGGACAGGGATACCTTTCTTCAATACACCTGCCTCAAGGCAGGACTTCCACCTGATGCCTGGAAACAGGGAGCTACTATAGAGGTTTTCTCCGCTCAAGTATTTGGAGAAGAAAAGTAATTACTTCTTCACCTGCCGTTTAACCCGCTGCCCTACCTTAATTTCCCGCCTTGAAAGGATGATTTTACATAAGGTCGTTCTCTCTCCTACCCGAACAGCTACCAGCTGTCCTACCACAACAAAGGTTTCACCAGGATGGTCCTCGTTGTAGATGAGGAAAAAGTCCCCAGGGGAGACACCATCCTCCGCTCCCAGGTCGATGTGAACCAAATCCCCCTTTCCGACAGCCTCTCCACCTCTATCTATACTCACAACATATCCCTTCTTATCCGTCTCCACCCTCTTCGTAAATTCGGGACAGGGAGGAACTTCCTCTGGAGGAACAGGGGGAACTTCAGCTGCAGGAAGAAGCCAATCACCGATGTTTATTGGATGAGAGGAACGAACGATCCTAATAATGGCTGATTTAGGATCGACCCTCTCTACCACCGCTTTGCCCAACTGAAGCACTCCCCAACCAAGGGTATCACCCGTTTTCGGATGCTTTATCTTCCTCGTATAGCGAAGGACAAAGAAAACATCCCCCTCCTTTAAACCTTTATCCGCACCGTGGTTCAGGTAAAAGAAATCGCCCGTTATCCCCCCCACCACATACCTATCCTGAGCTCCGATAATCTTTAGTTTGGGAGATTCTTTTTTGGGGAAGATAAGCTCCGAACAATACAGATCGCTTTCATTAACCAGGGGAATAGCGGTAGGAGCAACTTTGGCAGGAGGCTTTACCCTTTCCGCCTCCTTTACTTCGGGAGGGAGCTTGACCTTTTCCGCCGCTCGAGGAACTTCCTTCGCCTCCTTCGGCACCTCAACCATCTTTTCCTTCGGAGGAACCACCTCAGCCTGCGGCAACTCGGTTGGTTTCTTCTCCAGAGAGGGGGTCTTCTCCTCAAGCTTGGGCAGGATAATAGGATCACCAGGGAAGATCAGATTGGCATTCTCAATATACTTATTAAGTTGCCATATCTGGGGCCAAAGAAAGGGATTGTTCAGATAGAGCTTGGCTATATCCCATAAAGTGTCCCCCTTCTTCACTATATGAACCTTAACATTGGAGGGGAGTTTTTTAGGATATTTGTACTTTGACCAGTGGGGCTTCGGCACCTCCTGGAGGAGAAAACCGGAGAGCAAGAATACAAATACTACCGAAAAAAAGGGATTCACCCTCCTTCTAAAAATCCTCACCTTCATCCGCCACCCCCTTATTATTTTCTTTCCTTTAGTTTCTGAAGCATCCGCTTCGCCCGTGAAGCGGCTTCACTATGAGGAAATAGCCTAACAGTATGCTCAAAAAACTTCTTCGCCTGCTGATAGTTCCTGAGATTATAATGACATAGACCTAATTTGAAATAGGCATCGGGAACCTTGTTGGCAAAGGGATAGGCATTAATGACCTTGCTGAATTCCTTTATCGCTCGTCGAAAATCACGCCTTAAATAATATATCTCCCCGATCCAGTATTGGGCGTTATCGCTAAGATCGGATTCGGGAAATCTCTTAAGGAAATCAACGAAACCCCTCTCCGCCTCTTCGTACCTCCCGGAGGAAAAAAGACGATAAGCAGAGTCGTATACCTCCTTCGGCGTCTTCTTCCTCTCCGGTAGGGGGGGCAATTTCTCCTCCCTGGGAGGGGAAATCTCCTTAACCATCTCGTCCAATCTAAGATTTAACTGAAAAAGCTCCTCCTCTAATTTCTTCCTATCGCTTCTCTCCCGTTCCAACCTCTGCTCAAGCTCCGCCACTTTGAGCCGTAATCTCTTGGTCTCATTGATTAAATCAGCTTCACTCCTATTGAGGCTTCTTATCTCCTTTTTAAGATGATCGATATCTACCTCGAGCTTCTCCAACCTGCTCGAGGCACACCCTACCGCCATCATAAGTGCAAAAAGGACAATAATGAAAACTCTCCTCTTCATTTCTTCCAATTTTTCTTTATTTTACCTAAGGTTAGCTCTCCTTGTCAAGGAGAAAGTTTCTTCTCCTTCTTTGGGAAAGGCTTTTCCAGCTCAGCAAGATATCTCTTCACCTCCCCGATCTTCTTGAATTTGGGGAACTCAGCTAAGAGCTTCCGAAAATAAACTGCCGCTTCCTCCCGATTCTTCAGGGCATAAAGCGCTTTTCCCAAGTAATAATAGAGCTCACCCCCTAAGAGACTATCAGGATAATGTTTAAGAGACCACTTAAACCTATTGACAGCTGCCCGATAATTCTTCCATCTATAGTAAAACTTACCAACTGCAAACTCATGTTTAGCCAAACAATCACTTACCTCTTGGAACCTCTTCTTAGCCTTGGGGTAAAGGGGGCTCCCCTTATAATTCTCAAGGAATTTCTTGAACTCAGCGTACGCCTTCCGAGCATTGGTGACATCCTTAGTGGGTTCAGACATCTGCTTATAGTAGCACATCGCTATCTGAAACCGAGCGTAATCCGCTTTAGGCGAGGTAGGATAAAGCTCCAAATAGCTCTTATACTCAGCCAATGCTTCAATATAGCCCCGAACCCCCCCCTGGTAGAAGTGGGTGTCGGCTATCAACAATCTCACTTCCTTAAGATAAGGGCTCTCAGGAAAATAACTCTCTAAACGAGTAAAATAAGCCCTTGCTTCATCATATTTCTTCTCCTTGAATTTCTCCTTGCCCAATCGATAGAGCTCTCTATCGGTGAAGTTTTCAAGGATCTTCTTCTCTGCCTCTTTCCCCCCACAGCTAAAGAGGAAGAACAGGAGGAAAAGGAAAAGAAGCGTGGTAACTGATCGCTCTCTTCTTCCCATCTACTCCCCCTTTTGAATTGAGGTTTTTAACCACTCTATCTCAGCAAGCAAGCCTTCCTCCAAGGTAACCCGAGGATTGAAGTCAAGTTTCTTCTTTGCCTTATTGGTATCGGCGTAGGTATGCACCATATCGCCTCGGGCAAAATCAACTCGATTAACCGGAACCCTCTTTTTTAAGATTTTCTCGATGACCTCTATAGCATCGTTGAGTGAGACTACATTCCCTCCTCCTATGTTATATACCTCGCCAGGTGTCCCCTTTAAGGAAGCGGTTATGGTCACCTCTACCACATCAGCCACATAGGTGAAGTCCCTGGTCTGCTCCCCAGTACCAAAGAGGCTCACCTCCTCATCCAAAAGAGCTGCCCGAATGAAGCGATGAAACGCCATATCGGGTCTCTGTCTCGGTCCGAAGACGGTGAAATACCTCAGACTAAGCCCAGGGATACCATAAGTTTTGTAATAGAGATAGACCAAATTCTCTCCCGCCAGTTTGGTTACCCCATAAGGCGATATCGGTTTGAGGAGAGAGTCCTCTTGCATAGGAAGGGAGGGGGTATCCCCATATACAGAGGAGGAGGAAGAATAGACGAACCTTTTAATTGAAGCTTGACGGCAGGCTTCAAGCAGGAGCTGAGTGGCACGGATGTTATTCTCTACATAAAGGTCAAAATTGCGTCCCCAACTCGCCCTCACTCCAGGCTGGGAAGCGAGGTGAAAGACAATCTCCACCCCAGAAAGCACTTCTTTCAAGGGAAGATCCTGAATCCTTTCTCGATAAAGGGTAAAATAGGGATGGTCGATTATTCCCTCAAGGTTTCTTTCCTTTATCCTCGGGGAATAATAATCAGTAAAGCAATCGATCCCTATTACCGAATAGCCCCTCTTTATAAGCTCCTCGCTTAGATGAGAACCAATGAATCCCGCTGCTCCGGTAACCAAAACCCGCATTACCCCTCTCCCTTAGCCAATTTCACCAGTTTTTCTACGGTCCTCTTCGGATCCTCTGAATGGAATATCGCTGAACCAGCAACTACAATATCTACCCCCGCCTCCACCACTGAGCGGATATTATCAGGACCAATGCCACCATCTACCTCTATCTCCATCTTTAGTCTCCTTTTTTCTATCCACTCCTTCAATCTTCTTATCTTCCTGAGAGAGGAGGGAATAAATTTTTGGCCACAAAAACCAGGGTTTACTGACATAATGAGGACGAGATCGAGATCATCGAGGATGAAATCAAGCGATGTTAGAGGGGTAGCTGGATTAAGGGACACTCCTGCCTTTGCCCCAAGTTCCTTTATCCGGTGGACCGTACGATGGAGATGAGTCGTTGCCTCGATATGAACCGTTATTATATCTGCCCCTGCTTTGGCAAAATCTCCGAGGTATCTCTCGGGTTTGTCTATCATTAAGTGGACATCAAGGGGAAGCTTGCTCCACTTTCGAACTGCCTCTACTACCACCGGACCAAAGGTGATGTTGGGGACAAACGCTCCGTCCATTACATCGAGGTGCACCAGTTCCGCTCCTCCAGCTTCAACCATAGCTAATTGATCAGCCAACCGTCCGAAGTCGGCAGCCAATATTGAGGGAGCGATCTTAACCATCTTTCACCCCTCACTTACCCAGAGGTTTATCACCTCACTCGTTTTGATCTTATATCCCGCCTGGGGAAACTGCTGAATAACAACATCGGGGGGAAATTCGGGATAATATTTCTTCCTAATGTTAGCGATGCGAAAACCATTTTTGAGAAGAAAAGCCCTCGCTCTCGACAGCTCGATGCCCACCAAATTTGGCATTACAAACTCTCTCTCCCGAGGACCAAGGCTGATCAAAAGATCCACCCTGGCACCGGGGAATTCCTCCATCGAAGGAAGGGGTTCCTGAGCAATCACCGTATCTCGAGGGAAGGGAGAATAAGCAAAAGAAAGCCTTCCCAACCTGAGCCCCTCATTCTGAATGATTATCTGAGCACCTCGAGTGGAACTGCCGATGAGGTTAGGGACGATCTTCTTCTCAGAGCCAGAACTCAACACCACCCTAACCAGATTCCCCCTTTTCACTACCTCACCCGGCTTTGGGTCCTGAAGCAGTATCCTCCCTCGCTCCAGGATGGCGCTGAATCTCCTCTGTTTCTCAACAGAAAGCCTTAGGGAAAACTCGGATAAAACCTTCCTCGCCTCCTCGGGTTTCATCCTTACTATTCGAGGGACCTTGACCTCCCGGCCACTCATATTTATCTTCAAACTAAGCCAAAACGAAAGCGCCCCTACCAACAAAACCGAAAGGATTATCACCCCCCATTTCAGAATGTTTATTAATTTGGCTCCCAGAGGTGGAAGTATTACCCGAAACCGCCGGTTATTTATACTATTGCGCCCTTTATTAACCATCGTCTCTCCAAGTAAAAGCAAATATAACACAAGGACCCACTGGTTTCAAGGACGAACCTCCGTTATGATACTTTTTCCAATAAAGCGGCGAAGAACCCATCGGTTCTATGCCTATGGGGAAAACTGAGGAAGAAGCCCTCCTTCGTTA
>JAGGZT010000019.1 GCA_021161905.1 Acidobacteriota bacterium
ATACCCCACAACTACGGAGGGGAGGAAACGGTCCTTTCTCTTGGCGCTCCCATCGTCTTCGATATGTTTCCTAAGGATCGGCGATCAGGATACTTCTTCGACATCACCCGCACCTTCTTCCTCGGTAAAATCGGGAAAGAGGAAGAAAGGATATACTCCACGGTAAAGGAAGCGATGACGCTCATAATGAAGGAGATAAGGGTGGGAATGAGTGGGGCGGAACTATACCATCTGGTATGTGATTTCTTCGAAGCGAAGGGGTATCCTTCCTTGCGGGGTGATCCTGCTATCACCTCCGGCTTCGTGCACTCCCTGGGCCACGGGGTTGGGCTCGAGGTTCACGAACCGCCGTTTTTAGCCTCTGCCCCTCGAGGGGATCAAGAAATAACCCCAGGGATGGTCTTCACCATAGAGCCTGGACTCTATTTCCCGGAGCAAGGATTTGGGGTACGGCTCGAGGATGTCCTATACATAGATGAGAAAGGAGTTGCAAAATCCCTTACCTCATTCCCCAAAGAACCCCTCATAAGGATCGGCTCAATTTAGCTTTACTTTTAAGCATCTTAAAGGTAAAATAGGACTAATCCCGCTGGGGCTGAGAGGGAGGTTTTCTCTATTGTAGATGAAGGAAATACCGATCGCTCTTCACCATTGCCAGTATGGAGGAATTTAATGCGGGAGGTTGTTTGCTCTAAATGGAAATCTCACAAACCCTTGGGGGTTCAAGGGGATGAAGATATGTCCTAATCCTTCCTGTCGTCATATCCTCCCTGATAATTATAAATTCTGTACCCGCTGTGGTACCCCTCTCCCAGAGACAGAAATAGGCAAGGACCCTCTTATCGGGGAGGTAATCGGAGGGAAATACAAGATAACCAAAGGACTGGGACAAGGGGGAATGGGAAAGGTTTATCTCGCGATAAACCTCAACATCGATCGCTTGGTGGCGATAAAGATCCTTGCTCCCAACCTTCTCTCCGATTCTGCCTCCCTCAAACAGTTCCAGCGGGAGGCAAAGATATTAGGAAGACTTTCCCATCCCAACATAGTTTCGGTCCTCGATTACGACCATACCCCCTCTGGTATCACCTACTTGGTGATGGAATACATCCCGGGGATAAATCTGGGAAAAAAGCTGAGGGAGGAAGGATTAATTCCGCCTAAGGTAGTAATCGAATACACCATTCACATCTGCCGTGCCCTCTCCTATGCCCATAAAAAGGGGGTGATTCACCGCGATCTGAAACCGGGGAATATTATGGTGGTAAGGGAAGAAGGGAAAGAAGAAGAGGGGATCAAGATACTCGATTTTGGCATCGCCAAGATAAGGGAGATCTCCGGAGAACGAGGGGTTACCTTCGCTACCGGAACGAAGATGGTCTTTGGCACACCGGAGTATATGTCCCCAGAACAGGCGAGGGGAGAACGGGAACTCGATGGAAGGAGCGATATATACTCCTTAGGATGTGTGATCTACGAGATGCTCACCGGAAGAACCCCCTTTGTCGCCGACAACTTTGTAGGCTATATAACGAAACACCTCACCGAGCCCCCACCAACCCTGAGGGAGATAAAAGAGGATCTCCCCATTCCCTATTCCTTCGAAAATCTTCTCCTAAAGATGCTCGCCAAGGAGAAAGAAAAACGCCCTCAGGGAGCAGATGAAGTTATCGAAGAACTGGAGAAAATAAAGAAAGAACTTTCAACACCGACGGAACGAATAGAGAAAAAGAAGATAGAATCCATCCTTACTAAACTGAGGGGAAAAACCTCCCCTTCGGCGAAAAGGGCAGTTGCTATGCTCGGTAGGCTCCCAAAGAGTATAGGAAACTTCCTAAAGACGAGGAAACCGCTTCTAACGCCTCGAGCTGGCATCTATCTTCTACTTGTTCTTATCGTAATCGGGGGGGTTTTGGGGATTGTCGAAGGGGTGAAACGACTCCCTCGTGGTGGGGTAGAAAAAACACCGCCTCCGAAAACTGCAAAGATAACATCTAAAGGATCGAGAACAAAAAAGGCTGTAATACCAATCAAGAAGAAAACCAAAGGGGAGAGAAGCGCTCTAAAAACGAAAAACGCCCTTTCTGGTACTACCTCCACCCTCTTTCTCGTCTGCGATCCATCAGGAACAAGGATCATTATCGATGGCAAACCCCGAGGTAAAACGCCGGAGATAATAAAACTTGCCTCGGGGAAACACCTCCTCGAGCTTAGAAGCAGGGGTTATGTCCCTCTACGGGGGAAAATAGAAGTAAAAGCAGGGAAGGAACTTCATCTTTATTATGAGCTTTTAAAGATACCTGAGGATATGGTCTATGTTCCCTCGGGAAGGTTTATAATGGGGAGCGACAAAAGAGAAATAAAAAGCCTCCACTCCTTCTTTCCCAGCATTGAAGGGGCACCAGAGAACGAGTATCCCAAGAGGAGGGTGTATCTTTCTGGCTTCCTTATCGACAAGTATGAAGTGACAAACGCCCTTTACCAGAGGTTTGTAAGGGAAACAGGACATAAGCCACCACCGGATTGGGAAAACGGGAGGGTCCCTGCGGGCAAAGAAGAGCTTCCGGTGGTGAATGTGGATCTCGCTGATGCAAAAGCCTATGCTCGCTGGGCAGGGAAGAGACTACCCACAGAGGGAAGAGTGGGAGAAAGCAGCTCGAGGGACAGATGGCAGGATCTATCCCTGGGGAAACAGGTTTATCAAAGAGGGCGGTTTCTTCCTTAGCTATCATCCCCCCTTCGATTATCTTGATCCAGTCAAAGTAGGTTCCTTCCCTAAAGGGAAGAGCCCTTATGGCGCCTTCGATATGGCAGGAAATGTCTGGGAGTGGACCAAAAGCCACTACCTTCCCTATCCGGGAAATAGAAGAAAGGTCGGAACCTACAGCAGGAAGTTGATTGTCATCCGAGGAGGGGGACATAATTCGATGTATATGATAAATGGGAAGCCTATCGACCTCTCCTCATTCAACAGCAGGTGTGCCCGAAGGATGGGAGTTCCTCCCAATACAAGGACGCAGTATATAGGATTCCGTCTGGTGAAGGATATCCCTTACCCTCATTAGCGAACCAATGAGGTGAAAAAATCGTTATAATGAAGGAAAAGGAATAAAGATGGCGAATGAGGAAAGGAAAACCGGGACAAAAAAGCTTTACCGCTCCCGAAGGGATCGGATGATAGGTGGCGTATGTGCTGGGCTTGCAGAATACTTTGGGCTGGATGTAACTCTAATCCGAATTATCTTCCTCGTCTCCATCCTTTTTGGAGGAACGGGTATTCTAATCTACCTTATATCTATAATCGTAATACCCGAAAACCCAGAGGAAAAAGAACACCCTTCCCCTCGAGAGACGGAAAGAAAGCCTGCAGAAACCTCGCTACTTTGGGGGGCTTTGCTTATCGCCGTTGGGGCGATGTTCCTCCTCGACCGAATGGACATTATCCCTCTTGACTACTTCTTCAGCTTCCGCTATAGCTTTCGCCTCCTTCTACCTCTCTTCCTCATACTTATAGGGTTATTTATCATTGTAAGGAAAGAAAACGGCTCTAACAATGGGGAAAGGAGGCTATACCGCTCAGAAAAGGACAAGATGATCGCCGGTGTTGCTGCGGGAATGGGACACTACCTCCGAATAGACCCCGCGCTAATGCGGATCATCTGGGTGATAGGAACCATCCTCACCCATGGGATAGGGATAATCATCTATCTGATACTCGCCATCGTCCTCCCTAAGAAACAAGAGGAAACGGAGGCTACTTCTTAACCTCCCTCCCCAGTATCCTCTCTACCGATTCTATCTTCCCCTTCAGTCTTCCCTTCTTTCCCGCCCTATCATCGATGGTAATACTCGTTATCACCCGATTGCACTTCTCCCTCGTCTTCTTATGGCATTTAGTGATGAGGGCGATCACCTCGTCCCATTCCCCTTCAACGATGGTGGACATCGGGGTGAGGCGATAATCTAAACCGCTACTCTCAATTATCTCCATAAGGTCAGCCACATACTTGGAGAGGCTCTCACCAACACCGATCGGTACTATGGTGAATTCAACAAGCATAATCTCACCTCCTTCCTTGATAGCGAAAGCTTATAAAGCTCCCTTTTCCCAATCAAAATCTGGCATCCGGGGCTTTATACACCACCTTCCCCCCTACTATGGTAGCAAGGGCTTTCACCTTCCACAACTCATCCTCGGGCACGGACATAATATCTTTATCCAAGATGGTAAAGTCGGCGAGCTTCCCTTTTTCTATCGATCCCTTTATCTTCTCCTCGAAAGCAGCGTAGGCGGCGTTTATGGTGAACATCTTAAGCGCCTCCATCCGGGAAACGCACTGTTCCGGATGCCAGCCACCGGGGGGCCAACCCTTATGGTCCTTCCTCGTTACTGCAGCGTAGATCCCCCACAGAGGGTTCGGGGACTCCACTGGGGCATCGGAGCCACCAGCTACTATCACCCCGGCATCGAGGAAGCTTCGCCAGGCGTAAGCATACCTCAGCCGATCAGGACCAACCCTCTTCTCCGCCCAATACATATCGGAGGTAGCATGGGTCGGCTGCATCGAGGCGATTATTCCCCATTTGGCGAAACGGGGGATATCCTCCGCCCGGACGATCTGGGCATGCTCTATCCTGAAACGAGGGTCCTTCACCTTCACCGTCTTGAACGCCCTCTCATAAAGATCTAATGTTATCGCGTTCCCCTTCATCCCGATGGCATGAGTGCATACCTGAAATCCAGCCCTGAGCGCCTTCACCATCAGATCGTAGGTTTTTTCCGGGTCAAAGGTTAAAAGACCACAATTTCCTGGATCATCGTTGTACGGCTTGAAGAAGAGGGCACCCCGGGAGCCAAGCGCCCCATCGGCGAAGAGTTTGAAGCTCCTTACCGTAAGTCTATTCCCGCCATAGCCCACCTCGGGACCTATCTTAAGGTAATGTTCCGCTGCCTTACTGAAACCGGTGATCATCGCATAGATGCGGAAGTCGAACCTGCCAGAATCGATCAACTCCTTGTAAGCCCTTATCTCCTCAAGTCCAATGCCTGGATCGTGAGCCGAGGTGAGACCAAAAGCCAAACATTCCCTCATCGCGATAAGGGCGTTTTCCTTCTTATCCTCATAGGTAAGCGGAGGGACCAATCGCTCTACCAGCCCCATAGCGGAATCGACGAAGACCCCGGTGGGTTCGCCCTTTTTATCCCGCAATATCTTCCCACCGGGAGGATCAGGGGTATTCCTGGTTACCCCTGCCATCTTGATGACAACCGAATTTACCCAGGCAGCATGCCCATCGATCCGGGTGAGGAGCACGGGATTTTTCGGAGCAACCCTATCGAGGTCGTAACGGTTGGGGAATTTCCGTTCTCTCTTGGGCCAATCGTTCTGATCCCACCCCCTGCCCCGGATCCATTTATTTGGAGGAGTGGTCTTTACCTTCTCCGCCACCATCTTCAAGATGGCTTCCTTGCTCTCAGTGCCCACCAGATCGAGCATCCTCTTCGTATTTCCGTAGCTCATAAAATGAAGATGGGCGTCGATCAATCCAGGGACTACTGTTTTCCCTGCAAGGTCGATAACCTTCGTCCCCTTACCGATGAACCTTCGCACCTCCTCGTTTCTCCCCACCTTGATGATCCTACTCCCCATAACCGCCACTGCCTCGGCTTTAGGGTTAGCATCGTTCACGGTGATGATATTTCCGTTTAGAAGGACAAGGTCTGCCGGCGGATTGAGCTTTTCCTTACAGGAGCTAAGGGAGAAAAGAAAGCCAACAGCTAAAAAAGATACGATTAAAACCAATCCCTTTTCTCGGAGATAGTTCATCGATCCCCTCCTTAAGATGTGAAACATTCCTCCTCCTTATTTTAATACAGATAACGGGGAAAAATAAGCATAACCTTATCGTTGGCTCTCCTCAGGATTGGTGCCTAATTTTTGCCAGAGGTCTTAAATGGGAAAAGTAAATTGGTGAGCAAAAAATCGATATCGAATCACGCCATCTCCCTGAAATCAACAGGGGAACTATGGTATTATTGATAGCAGCGATCTGAGGAGATATATTGAAGGACGAGAAATCTTTCGAGCTTTCGGGAAAAAGGATACTGATCACCGGTGGCGCTGGGATGATCGGTTCGACCATCGCCCATCTCGCGGTAGCCGCCGGAGCCAAGGTAACCATCCTCGACGCCCTCCTTCCTTTATATGGGGGGAACCTCTTTAACCTAAAGGGGATAGAGGATGAGGTAAGGTTCGTTAAAGGGGATATTCGCCATTATCCCTTGGTTGAGAAACTCGTCTCAGAAAGCGAGCTTATCTACAACCTGGCTGCCCAGGTAAGCTATATCGATTCCGCCCACGATCCCTTCCTCGACCTTGAGATAAACTGCCGAGGTCATCTCAATGTGCTGGAAGCGGTGAGGAAGAAGGCGCCGGGAGCTAAAATAATCTTCTCGAGCTCCCGCTTTGTCTATGGCTCGATCGAATACACCCCGGTGGACGAACGCCATCCCCTAAACTGCCTGAGCATATACGGCATCCACAAGCTGGCAGCGGAAAAGTATTACACCTTCTACCACAAATATTACGGGTTGAAGACGGTCATCTTCCGCATAGCAAACCCATACGGGCCGAGACAGCAGATGAAACACAGCAAGTACGGCATCATCAACTGGTTTATCCGCCTCGCCTTGGAGGGAAAACCGCTCACCATCTTCGGCGAGGGGGATCAGATCAGGGATTACATCTTCGTCGAGGACTTAGCCCGGGGGATGCTCGCCGCCTCCTCTCCCACCCTTTACCACGATATATTCAATATAGGCTCTGGGGTGGGCACCCGTTTCCGGGATATGGTAAAGCTGGTGGCAAAGGAAGCGGGAGGGGCGAAGGTGGTGCACCTTCCCTTCCCCAAGAGCTACGCCTTTACCGAAACCGGGGATTATATAACCGATATCAGCAAGATAAAGAAAAGGCTCGGTTGGGAGCCAGAAACAAGCCTCGAAGAAGGGATAAGGAAGACGGTTGAATATTACCGTAAATTCAAGGACAACTACTGGTAGAAGGAAAAATGGGAGGAAAAAGGCGGAAGAAAAAGGGGAAAAAGCCATCCCCTCAAAAAGAGATATCTCCTTCACCAAAGGAGATAAAGCCAAAACCTAAGAAGGGTAGATGGCTTTTCATCGTTTTTCCCCTTCTTGTTATCGGGGCGATCTCGCTCATCCTACTTCCCCGATATATCGTCCCGAGGTCCAAATTTCCCAAGGCGAATCTCCTCCTCATCTCCATCGATACGATGCGAGCGGATTACCTGAGCTGTTATGCTGAAAGCGGGGTTAAGACGCCGAACATCGACAGGATCGCCAAGGAGGGAATACTTTTCAAAAATTGCTCTGCCCAGATACCGCTCACCCTTCCCTCCCACGCCACCCTCCTCACCGGGCGCTACCCAATGAGCCATGGGGTTTACGAAAACATCGGCTATATCCTGCCGGAGAAGATGACCACCTTGGCTGAGGTCCTCAAGAAAGCGGGCTATACCACTGCCGGTTTTATCGGTTCGGTTGTCATCGGTTCATCGACGGGGATCGCTCAGGGGTTCGATCTCTACGATGATACCTTCTCCCCTGAGGAGATATCGGCGATAAAGTTCGGCATCGCCGAGCGGAGGGCGGATAAGGTAGTCGATTCCTATATAAATTGGCAGAAGGATCACCTCGGGGATCGGTTCTTCGCCTTCGTCCACCTCTTTGACCCCCATGCCCCGTACGATCCACCCGAACCTTACCGCAGTCGCTACCAGAAGGAGAAAAACGGACCTTACCGGGGTGAGGTCGCCTTCACCGACGAGCAAATCGGGAGGATATACCAGTTCTTAAAGGAGAAAGGGCTCCTTAAAAAGACGATCATCGTCATCTCCGGCGACCACGGGGAGATGCTCGGAGAGCACAACGAGGCGGAGCATGGCTACTTCATCTATCATTCGGCGATAAATGTCCCCCTGATCATCCGTCTTCCTGAGGGAAACTACCGAGGGAGGAAGATAGAAGCCCAGGTGGGAAATATCGATATTATGCCCACCATCCTCTCCCTTCTCGACATTCCTGCCCCAAAGGAGGTGGAGGGAAAGAGCCTCATCCCCCTTATGAGGAAACCGAAGACGGAGTTCCCCCGCTATGCCTACTCCGAAAGCAGGCGGGCATATAACCATTTCGGCTTCGCCATCTTGAGGGGGATATGCGACGGGCGATACCACTATATCGATGCCCCGAAGCCAGAGCTCTATAACATAAAAAGCGATCCCTTCGAGGAGAGGAATCTATTCCAAAAGGAGAAGGAGCGTGCTAAAGCCCTCAAGAGGAAGATGGAGGAGATAGTGAGAGGATACAGCCGGGGCGAGGGATCCTCTGCTGAGGTGAGCCCGGAGCTTGCGGAAAGGATCCGCGCCTTGGGCTATCTCTCTGCTCCGGGAGCAAGGAAATGCAGGGGGAACCTACCCGATCCCAAGGATTTCATCGATATCTATAACGAGGTGCTCCTTGCCGGAAAGCTCGAGGAGGAGGGGAAATACGAGGAGAGCCTTAAAATAATCGATAAGGTATTGGAAACGCTTCCCGACAATTTAGAGGCACTTTTACTAAAAGGGCGGGTGCTTGTCGCGATGCATCGTTTCAATAAGGCTATCCCTCCTCTTACCAAAGTGGTCGAGCTCGCCCCAAAGAGATGGACCAAGATAACCGCACTTAGCCTTTTAGGGAAATGTTATCAGGAGATAGGTAAACTCGAAAGGGCGATCGCGGTGTACCGGGAGGTACTTGCCGGGAATTACTCCCCCAGCACCCTGGGTGCACTCATCAGGCTCTACAAGAAAAGCGGAAGGATCGGTGAGGGGAAGAGATATTTAGATGCCCTCCTCTCAAAGGGCAAGCTTTCCGCCAGCCGTCTTTTCACCATCGGCAATATGTATGAGCTACTTAACGACTATAAAAAGGCGGAGGAGGTTTACCGCAAGGTGCTCGAGGAGAACCCCGCCCATTCCGGAGCGAGGAAGAAGCTCGCCTACCTCCTGAGTCGGAGGGGGGATCTCGCCACCGCCCTCTCCCTTCTTGAGGAGGGGAGCAGGATGTCCCCCAATGACGGGACCTATTTCCTTGAGATAGGGCTCATCTACGCCAGAATGGGACGGCTCTCCGAGGAGATCTCCGCTTTCAGGAGGGCAGTTGAGCTTTCGCCTAAACTTCCTCAGGCTTACTTCTATTTAGGGAAGGCGCTTCTCGACGCCAATAGGGACCCGAACGAGGTCATTGCCTTGGCGAAAAAGGGGCTTTCTCTTACCCCTTCCCCTTATTTCAAGCCGTTTGGGCATTATCTTCTTTCCGACGCCTATCTCCGGCTGGGGCGGAGGAAGGAGTCGGATGCGGAGTACCGCATCGCCAAGTCCTTAGAGGAAAAACTAAGCCGTCAACCCCACCCATAATACAATATATAGTATTTTACCTCTTGACAACCACTACATTAAGTACTATATTTATATCCGGGGTTAGTCGCGATGAGTGAAGATAAGAAAGACATTTTGATTCTGGGTGCTTCGGGTTTCGCTGGAGTAGAGTGTTGCGAATGGGGAGAACTTTATACCAGGAAACGACCTTACTCGGATAATCCCCTAAATATAGATGACTATAAATGGGTAATCCTTAATGTGACATCTTTGTACGACAATTTATATCTTGTTGGCGATCTTGCAGAGAAGATCAAAGAAGAATTAACCAGCCTACTCGATAATGGTGGGGAGTTGATCGTTCTCGCTTGTCCTAAACGAACAAAAAAAGTGGATAAAGATGGCAACCTTATTGATATTGACAACTACTTCTGGCTCCCCGATGATCTTCCCATCGAAATCGTTAACAAACAAGGCAAAAACATCAAAACTACATTTGAATTTCCCTGGGCAAAAGAATATAGGTCCTTTCTAAAAGGATACAACTTTTATATAAATGCCAAAACTCTACAACCTATCCTCGTCATCACTGACGAAAATGGTATATTAATAGACAGGAGGCGCATCGAGCCGATAAAAAAACCTCGGGAGACACTGAAACTTACAATAGATGGGAGAAAAAAATCAATACCAATATCAGAAGCACTAGCGAATGAAATAAATAACTCAAACAAGCAACTATGGATGAGAGAAATTAAGAAAATTCCCCTCATTACAACTAACTCTAATGCTCCTTTATCCATAAAATTACAATATTACTACTACAGATTAAAACCACCTTCTTCTAATGTTATAGA
>JAGGZT010000020.1 GCA_021161905.1 Acidobacteriota bacterium
GCCGCGGGCGCAGGAGATTTGAGGGGGGCTGCCCCTAGTACGAGAGGACCGGGGTGGACGGACCTCTGGTGTACCAGTTGTCCCGCCAGGGGCACAGCTGGGTAGCCAATGTCCGGTTCGGATAAGCGCTGAAAGCATCTAAGCGCGAAGCCGGCCCCAAGATTAGATCTCCCTTCCCCCGGGAAACCGGGGGACTGAAGGCCCCTCGGAGATTACGAGGTTGATAGGCCGGAGGTGTAAGCGCAGCAATGCGTTTAGCCAACCGGTACTAATCGGCCGTGAGGCTTGGCCATAAAATTCGCCCTGAGCGAATTCGGGTTCAGACCCTTTCCTATTCGATATAGATTTCCCGGTGGCCATAGCGGAGGGGAAACACCCGTTCCCATTCCGAACACGGCAGTTAAGCCCTCCAGCGCCGATGGTACTGCACGGGCGACCGTGTGGGAGAGTAGGTCGCTGCCGGGATTAAAAACTGAATAATAAAAAGCCCGCCTTTCCAGTAAAAGGAAAGGCGGGCTTTTCGTTTTTAACTTCCTTATCCTATTCCAGCCAGATCCTGACCCTTGTCCCCTCCTTCTTATCCACTACCTCGACCAATTCAGTAGGACTAAGTTTCTGTATCTCATCCCAAGTTGATGCCATCGTCAGGATCGCCAACACATCCTCATCGCTACAGCCACCCTTTTCCTTCGCTATCTTGAGGAACTCCTCCCGATGTGCCATAAGGGCGTTGACCACCTTTATCGGAATGTTTACGATCACCTGTGCCCCTTCCTCTCCTTTTTCATACACCCTTATCTTGAGCCAGGTGGCTTTCTTGAAGCTCGTTCCCTTCACCTTCCTGGAGGTGATCCTCTTTACCTCCTGACCGAAGAGGGGAAAGGTAACGAGGGAGATAATGATAAGGGGAAGGATGATGAGTGTAGCCTTTTTCTTCATCTCTTGCCCTCCTTTTACCTATTTAAACGGATCAAGGAGGGAGTAGGTTTATCATTCGACCCAGATTTCCACCCTTTCCCCGGATTCCTTGTCTATCATCTTGAAGAGCGGTCCCGGAGGAAGATCCTTGATGCTCTTCCATAAATTGGCGATGTCGATCCCTGTCTCCTTGATGAACTCCTTCTTTTGCTCCTCAGTAAGGGAGTTTATCACCAGATCAGCCAATACGATGGGGAAGTTCAAATCCACCGAAGGGGTTTTCTTTCCCGGTTCGTAGACCCGGAGTTTGATCCACCTTATCCCTTTACCTCTTCTCCTCTTTGGTTTTTCTATGATCTTCGCCTTCTTATCCACCTTAAGGATGGCGAGTTTAATCCGGTCCTTTATCGTCTCGTCGAGCGAAGGATCACGAAGTGCTCGGTATAATACCGGTTTTGCCCTCTTCTTCGCCTCTTCGTTGCCACCAGCGAGCTCGAGGGCAGCGTAGTAAGCGACCATCCTGTCAGCATCGGAGAGGAAGGAGGAAAGCTCAGTGAGGTACTTCTGCTTTTCCTTTTCTCGGAGGAATTTTCCCAGAATGGAGATGAGGGATATCTTCGCCTCTTCGACTAAGGGCGAGCTCTTTCCATAGGTTTTGATGAAGGAACGGTAGGCACGAGCTGCCTGTTCCCACTTTCCCTGTCTTTCCAGTGAACGGGCGAGGTAGAAACGGACGGTTCCTAAATCCTTGCTCTTGGGGTACCGGGCGATGAACTCCCGCGAAAGCGTCTCCGCTTTGGCGAAGTTTAGGTCAAACATAGCCAGTTTTATCTCTCGGAGGAGCTTCTCCTCGTCCTTCTTTCCAGGAAAGCTGACGAGGATGCTAACGAGGAAAAGGGGAAGAATAACCCCCAAGGTGATGATCTTAAGGCTATCTCTTGATTTTAGCTTCATCTATGTCATCTCCTTGGTGAGGAGGTTTATCTTCATTATAAGCTCTTTTTCCCGCACCATATCCCTTATCTCCCTCATCTCTTTCGGTGAAGGATTTGCTCCCAAGCTGGTTATATTGAGCATTATCGCCTCAAGCTCATTGGCAAGCCCCCGTACCTTAGCCAGTTCCGGCTTATCAAGTGCCCAATCTATGAACTTCTTCTTGGTAAGGAGGCGCCGGGAAAGCTCCTTGGTCAGGACGATATCAGTGCCCTCCCCCCCCTCATCGAGGCTAAGGAGGAGGGTTTCGCTTCCCGCAAGGTATTCTACCACCGCTGATTTCGCCACCAACAGCTCATAGCGGGAGAGATCTGGTGTCTCCTTTCTCCTGATGTTCGGGTAGATCAGAAGGAGGAAAAAGAGGGCTGCGGAGGCGGCGATGAGGGCGAGTTTCGCAGGAAGGGGGATCAGTTTTTTCTTTAAATGACCCCGCCTTTTGAGCTCAGCGATCACCTCTTCAGGAAAACGCTGCCAGTTGATGTAATCCACGGGATAGGTAGAATGGGAAGAGATGAGTTCAATGACCCCCTTCAACTCCTCATACCTTGCTCGGCAGGAGGGGCATTGATCGAGATGGGTGAGAAGTTCCCTCTCCTCCTTTGGGGATAATTCTCCATACAGGTGGAGGGTAATCAAGGCTTCGAATCTCTCACATCCCTTCATATTGCCACTACCCCCTCTTCCTCCAATTCCCTTTTTATTCGGGTTATCGCCTGATGGAGACTCGCCTTCACCGTACCTAGGGCACAGCCCCTTATCTCAGCTATCTCCTGTAGGGATAGCCCTTCATAATGCCTCAAGATAAATACCTCCCTTTGCCCATTAGGAAGGGAGTTTATCGCCCGCTCAACCATTTTGCCCACCTCCTTCCCCCACAATATACGGTAGGGGCTCGGTTTCTGGGAGGGGTTTTCCCATCCTGTCGAGGTTTTCTTCTCCCTTTTTTTCCTTCTCAGTTGGTCAAGAGCTAAGTTTATGGCGATCCTCGTAATCCAGGTAGCTGGTTTGGCCCTTGGTTCCCAGTTCTTGCTTTTAGTGAATACCCGGATGAATGTCTCCTGGAGGATATCCTTCGCCTCAGCTGGATCTCGAAGGAGATGGTAGAGGATGCGGAATAACCGCCGTTCGTACCGGAGGATGAGCTCTCTCAGGGCAGATTCCTCTCTTTCTTTCACCCTCTCCATCAGTTGATAGTCGTCGAGCGGTTGACCGCCCCGTTTCACCTTCTTTTCCCCTCTCCAATAAGTTAAACGGATATTTTCGGGTTTAGTTTATCCCATTTCTACCATTTTTTCACCATTGCAATGAATCACATCTATATCATATTGTGGGAAAGTGATTCGAAATTGATTGACAGGCAAATTCCTTTCTCTTACTATAGAGGGAAAGCTTTATGTTGTTAAAAGTTAAAGAGTTATGATAATCGAGGGGGTAGATGTTATGGAAAAATTAGTACTCCTCGGCGATGAGGCGGTGGCTCTGGGAGCGATACATGCTGGTATTTCGGGCTCTTTCTCCTACCCTGGCACACCGGCGACCCAGATCCAGGAGTTCATCCAGAGGGTGGCTAAAGATGATATCCGCTGTCACTGGTCGGCGAATGAGAAGGCGGCTTATGAAGAAGCTCTGGGAGTTTCCTATGTGGGAAGAAGGGCTCTTGTTTCGATGAAGCATGTGGGGCTCAATGTAGCAGCAGATCCCTTCATAAACTCAGCGATAACCGGTGCTGATGGTGGATTGGTAGTGGTGACGGCTGATGATCCTGGGATGCATAGCTCCCAGAACGAGCAGGACAACCGCTTCTACGCCCAGTTTGCCAAGATCTTTTGTTTCGAGCCAAGCAACCAACAGGAAGCCTATGAGATGACCCGGGAGGCGTTCGATGTCTCGGAGAAGTTCAGGCTTCCGGTGATGGTGAGGCTGGTTACCCGGCTCGCCCATAGCCGAGCCAACATCAAGGCAGGAAAGGGAAGGAAAGAGAATGAGTTGAAGCCGACTGATGACCTAACTCGATGGACGGTTCTTCCGGCGAATGCCCGAGTGAGGTTCAAGGAGTTGGTCGAGGAACAGAAGGAGCTCGTTCGATATTCTGAAGAGTCCCCCTGGAATGAGCTTCATCTTTCGCCTGGGGCAGAGGTTGGGGTTATCGCCTCCGGCATTGCTTTTAACTATCTTATTGAGGCGCTTTCCTTTATTTCTCTTAAGGTTTCATATTTAAAGGTAAACACCTACCCCCTGCCCCTTAACAAGATAAAACAGCTCATCTCCTCTGTCTCCGAACTGTTGGTGGTGGAGGAGGGATACCCCTTGATCGAAGGTTCCCTCCGGGGGCTTCTCGATTGCGCGGGCATCAAGATAAGGGGGAAAATGAGCGGTGACCTTCCGATAACCGGTGAGCTTACCCCGGATGCGGTATATCGTGCTTTGGGAGGAAAGGAACGGTCGTATCCCGTTAATCTATCCTTTGAACTTCCGGTAAGGCCTCCGATGCTCTGTCCCGGTTGTCCTCATGCCGATACCTTTACCGCTTTGAAGGACGCCCTGGCTGATTACCCGAATGCCCGTGTCTTCTCCGACATCGGTTGTTATACCTTGGGTTTTCTTCCTCCATATCGAGCGGTCCATTCCTGCGTGGAGATGGGAGCGAGCATTGGTATGGCGAAGGGAGCAGCTGAGGCAGGGCTTTATCCTTCGCTCGCTGCTATTGGCGATTCTACCTTTGCCCATTCGGGTATGACCGGGCTCATCGGTGCTGCCAAGAACAACACCGATATGACGGTGGTGATTATGGACAATGAACATACTGCGATGACCGGGGGACAGGATACGATGGCCACTGGTGATAGGTTGGTGGAGCTGGTTAAAGGATTAGGGGTTGATCCGGCACACATTCGGGTGATCGTTCCCCTTCCCAAGAACAGGGAGAGAAACGCCGATGTCTTCCGCGAAGAGATAGCCTACCACGGGCTCTCGGTTATCATCTCCCGGCGGGAGTGTGTGGTGGCAGCGAGGAAAAGAAAGGAAGGAGGGGAGAAGAAATGAAGAAAGACATAATCTTGGCGGGCGTTGGCGGACAGGGGATACTCTCGATAGCCTATGTCATCGACGAGGCTGCGGTGGAATCGGGGCTTAACATCAAACAGGCAGAGATCCACGGTATGGCTCAGCGGGGAGGAGCTGTTTATTCCCATCTCAGGATCTCATCCTCCCCCATCGCCAGCGACCTGATACCTAAGGGAAGCGCCGACCTCATCATCTCGATCGAGCCCATTGAGGGATTGCGTTATCTTTCCTATCTCGCTCCCGATGGCATACTGATAACCAACAGTAGCCCGGTGAGGAATATTCCCAACTATCCCGATATGGAGAAGGTGATGGGGGATATCCTCTCCCTTAAAAAACACATCATAATAGATGCAGAGTCGCTGGCGCGGAGAGCGGGCTCCTTTCGGGCGCAGAATATGGTGATGCTTGGGGCTTCTTCCGCTTACCTTTCTTTAGATAGGGAGTT
The DNA here is from genome assembly GCA_021161905.1 of Acidobacteriota bacterium. Taxonomy (NCBI): domain Bacteria; kingdom Pseudomonadati; phylum Acidobacteriota; species Acidobacteriota bacterium. Next base: position 5,423 of record JAGGZT010000020.1, read on the forward strand.
ACTTAAGAAGTATATCGGGGAGCTCTTCTCCCCGCGCGGGGAGAAGATAGTGGAGTTGAACCTCTCCGCTTTTGCCTTCGGTGAGCGGATAGGGCGGTTTTACACCTTGCTTCTGGAGGAAGGTGTTCCTCCACTTTCCGCATTTCTGCTTTCCTCAAAGATAGAAGCAGGGGAGGCGCTGACGGAGAGTGTGGACCTCTGGGGGAAGCTTCTTTCCTCCCGGGCAGAGGAGTTTGTCCCCATTCTCAAGGAGTTTTCCGGGGAGATATCTCCTCGGGCAGAGGTACCGAAGAAGCTCCTCGGGCTTTCATTGGAGAAGGTTGATAAAGAAGAGCTCTTCTCCATCTTAGCCGGTTGATTATCGGGCTTTCAATTTTGAAAAGTTTGGAGCTTGGTCGATTGTCCTTCTCGAGGAGAGCGATATGGGTGAGATCGATTTTGAAAGAATAGATTTCATTTTAGAAAAGGCAGAAAAAGAAGGAAGATCTTCCCTTTTCGAACACGAGGTCTACTCGGTACTCGAGGCAGCGGGAGTGAAAACGCCCGCTACTTTCTTCATCCCCAAGGATGGAAGAGGTGGGATTACTCTCCCCTCTTTTCTCTCCGGGAGAGCGGTTTTGAAGATCGTCTCTCCCACCATCGTCCACAAGACCGATGTTGCTGGAGTAGCTATCGTGGAGGGGGGAGAGGAGGAGATAGTGGAGCGGGCAAGAAAGATGATTGAGGAGGTTCCCCCTCGCTATGTCGCTTGGCTTAGAGAACACCCAGAGCTCACTCCCGCCCCTTATCGAGGTCTCTCCGATGAGGAGCTTGAAAAAAGGGTTTATGCCGATATCCGCGGGGTACTCGTTGCCGAGTTCGTCCCCTATTCCGGAAAAGGGCTTGAGGGTGAGTTTCTCCTCGGTGTCCGTACCACTTCTGAATTCGGACCGATAGTCGCCTTCGGCGTTGGTGGGGTAGAGACCGAGTTTTTGGCGGAGAGGATGAAGCCGGGAGAGGCGGTCTCAGTATCCTCTGCCCTTCTAATGGGGGATATCCCTTCCTTTATAAGGAAGCCCGCCATTTCCCTTAAGCTTTTGGGAGAGACCCGGAGGGGAAAGAAGGTGGTTTCCTCGGAGGAGATGGAGCGGGTCGTTTTCGCCTTCGCTGAGATCGCTCGTTATTACTCCGACTATGAGGAAAGATCCCCCTTCGTCATCACCGAGCTCGAGGTGAACCCATTGGTGGCGAACGAGGGGAGGCTTGTCCCTCTCGATGGTCTTCTCAAGTTCAGAAGGAGAAGAGAAAAGCCCATTCCTCGTCCGACGGATAAGGTGGGGAAACTCCTTATTCCGGAGAGCATCGCCATCATTGGGGTTTCGGGCAAGGAGATGAATATGGGACGGATCATCCTGAGAAATATCATCGGGATGGGTTTTCCCAAGGAACGGCTCTATATATTGAAGAAGGGGGTTTCCGAGATAGATGGCTGTCGGGCATTCCCCGATGTCTCCTCACTGCCGGAGAAGGTGGATACCCTGATCGTTGCCATCTCAGCGGATCAAGTCCCTTCCCTCATCAGGGAGACGGTTGAGGAGGAGAAGGCTGAATCGATCATTATAATCCCTGCCGGTATGGCGGAAAAAAAGGGTGGAGAGAGCCGGGAGGAGGAGATAAAAAAACTCCTCGCTGAGAGGCGTTCCCAGGGGAAGGATGCTCCGGTGATCAATGGAGGGAACTGCCTTGGCATTCACTCCGTCCCCGGGCGGTATGATACCCTGTTCATCCCCGAGAGGAAGTGGGAACGAGTGCCGGTATTTGCGAGGAACATCGCCTACATCAGCCAAAGCGGTGCCTTTATGATCTCCCGGATGACCAAACTGCCCCGGCTCGAGCCCCGGTACGGGATATCGGTGGGAAACCAGGTCGATCTCACCATCTCCGATTATTTGGCTTATCTCAAGGATGATCCGGAGATAGCGGTTTACGGAGTTTATATCGAGGGGTTCAAGGAGGGGGATGGCATCGCCTTTGCCCGGATATCGCGGGAGATACTCGCCGCCGGACGGGATGTGATCGCTTACAAGGCGGGGCGTACCGCTGAGGGAAGGGATGCCACCTCGGGTCATACCGCCTCAATAGCTGGTGATTATTATGTCTTTGAGGCAGTGGCGAGGGATGCAGGAGTACTTGTTGCTCGGGATTTTGCCGAATTTGAGGGATTGACCAAGCTCGCCTCCTACTTCGCCGAGATGGGGAAAAAGATTAAGGGAGATCGAGTGGCAGCGGTTAGCAACGCTGGTTTCGAGTGCGTCGGCTTCGCTGACAACATCCGAGGGGAAGGCTACGAACTCCGCCTCGCCAAGTTTTCGCCGGAGACCGAGAAAAGGATCGCCTCTGCCTTTTCCTTAAGGAAGATAGACGCCATCATCGATATCCACAATCCCCTTGACCTCACCCCAATGGCGACTGACGAAGTGGTGGCGGAATGCATCCGGGCGCTTATCGAGGATGATGGTGTTCACTCCATTATCTTGTCCCTTGTTCCCCTTACCGCTGCCTTAAACACCTTGCCTCCAAGCCCAGAGTACGAGGAGAGTATTGAGCGTGAGGAGAGCGTTGTGAAGCGGGTTATAGCGCTCAATAAAGAGACCGAGAAACCGCTTATCGCCGTTATCGATTGTGGTGGCAGGTACGATCCTATGGTATCCGCCCTCGAGGTGGGGGGGATCCCGGTTTTCAGGACCGCAGATTATGCGATGAGGCTTTTGGGTTATTACACCTTCTATCGACTGGCTTTGGAGCGGATATAGCCCTCATTGATAACCCATATCACCTAAAAAGAGGGGGTTCTTTTCCCCTCTTTTTTTTAAAACGATATTGACAATTTAATAGAAGACTGCTATCATAACACCGATAAAGAGATATGAGTTTTTATGGATATTTCAAAACTTAATAGGCTTTGAGAAGTTATTTTTTTCTCTAAACTTAAGATGGAATCATCGTAAGGAGGTTGATGATGGAGAGTGAAGATTTTCTCGCTGAGATAATGAAAAAGGCGACCGCTAATCCCAAAAGGATAGTCTTTCCCGAAGGGACCGAGGAGCGAGTGCTTACCGCGACCAAAGGGATATTGGAGAAGGGGATAGCGGAAGTCATCCTCCTTGGAGAGGAGGAGGTGATCAAAAAGGGACTTTCTGAGCGGGCTGTTTCTCTGGACAAGGTAACGGTGATAAATCCCGTTACTTCTGACAAACTTAGGCCTTATGCTGATGTTTTTTATGAGCTCCGGAAACATAAAGGGATCACTGAGGAGCAAGCCCTCGAAACGATGAAGAACCCGAACTACTTCGGGACGATGATGGTCTATAAAGGGGAGGCTGATGGGCTTGTCTCCGGTTCCACCCACACCACCGCGGAAACGGTCCGTCCCGCCCTTCAGATCATCAAGACAAAGGAGGGTTCGAGCACTGTATCGAGCTTCTTCTTTATGGTGTTTCCCGAGACAACCTATATCTTTGCCGACTGCGCCATCGTGGAGGACCCAACCCCGGAACAGCTCGCCGAGATCGCCCTTGATGCTGCCCACAATGCCAAGGCGTTCGGGATACCACCGCTGGTGGCGATGCTCTCCTATTCTACCAAGGGCTCGGCGAAAAGCCCGATGACGGAAAAGGTGATTAAGGCGACCGAGATAGCCAGGAAGCGTCTTGCCAGTCTTTATCCTAATGGCACTGATATCAAGATAGACGGTGAGCTTCAGCTCGATGCGGCGATAGTCCCCAAGGTCGCCGAGAAGAAGGCGAAGGGGAGCGAGGTTGCTGGTAGGGCTCGGGTGCTCATCTTCCCCGATCTAAATTCAGGCAACATCGGATATAAGCTTACCCAGAGATTAGGGGGGGCTGAGGCATATGGTCCCATCCTTCAAGGGCTTGCCAAGCCGGTAAACGACCTCTCACGAGGTTGTTCTGCAGAGGATATCATAGGTATAACCGCCATTACAGTAATACAGGCACAGGGTGTGTGATAATTTTATTTAATTAATAACCTTAACCTAATGGGGGGGTAAAAGAAGTGAAGATATTGGTTATAAACTCTGGGTCCTCATCCATAAAATATCAGCTCTTTGAGATTGAGAATGGGGATTATGAGCTTCTTGCTAAGGGGTTAGTAGATAGGATAGGACTTTCCGGATCGGCGGTTTATCATCGTCCAAAGGATAAAAAGGAGACGGTGGTGGAAAAGGACATCCCCAATCACGAGTTGGGGATCAAGTTGATGCTCGACCTCCTTACTCATCCGAGCCATGGAGTGATCAAGGATATGAAGGAGATAGAGGGGATAGGACACCGGGTAGTTCACGGTGGGGAGAAGTTCTATGAATCGGTTCTAATAGACGATGAAGTTGAGAAGACGATCGAGGAGTGCATCGAGTTGGCACCGCTTCACAACCCGCCGAATCTCCTTGGCATAAGGTCCTGTAAACGGCTTCTTCCCGGTGTGCCTCAGGTGGCGGTGTTCGATACCGCCTTCCACCAAACAATGCCCAAAAAGGCGTACCTCTATGGACTTCCCATCGAGCAGTATGAGAGATATCGCATCCGTCGCTACGGTTTCCATGGGACCTCACATAGATATGTCGCCTTCGAGGCAGCGAAGATACTTGGTAAGGACTTAACCGAGCTCAAGATAGTAACCTGTCATTTGGGAAATGGTTGCAGTATCACCGCGGTAAAGAATGGGAAGTCGGTGGATACCTCGATGGGTTTCACCCCGCTTGAGGGGTTGGTGATGGGTACCAGGGCTGGTGATATGGACCCCTATATCCCGCTCTTCATCATCGAGAAGCAGGGGCTCACCCCTCAGGAAGTGAATAACCTGATGAACAAGAAGAGCGGGTTGCTCGGTCTTTCTGGCAACCGGGATATGCGCGATGTGATGGCGGCAGCGGAAAAGGGGGATGAACGGGCGAAGACCGCGCTTGAGATATTTGTATATCGGGTGGCGAAGTACATCGGCGCCTATGCAATGGCGATGGGTGGCCTTGACGCTGTTGTTTTTACTGCGGGAATGGGCGAAAATAGCCCTTACTTGCGGGAAAAGGTGCTCGAATATGGAGGATTCCTTGGGATAAAGGTGGACAAGGAGAAGAATGAGAAGAATGAGCGCATCTTCACCACCCCCGATTCCAAGGTAGTGGGTTTGGTCATTCCCACCAATGAGGAGTTGGTGATCGCCCGGGATACCTATAGTATAATTAGTAAGAAGTAACCTTTCTCCCTGGGGGAGGGAATATGGAGGAGGGACGAGTAAGGGTTCTTCTACTCGAGGACGAACCCGACCACAGCGAGCTTATAAGACTCCACCTAACTGAGGAACAGGAGATAGAGGTGGAGTGTGTCTCCTCTCTCTCCGAGGCAAGAGAGATCTTGAAGGAGAAGGAGGTCGATGTAGTAGTAGCCGATTATGTTCTCGGTGAGGAGCGGGGGACTTTCCTTCTTAGGGAATTTGGCTCAGGGGATCGGAAGATCCCCTTCATTTTTCTCACCGGCAAGGGGGACGAGAGGGTAGCGCAGGAAGCGCTTAAACTGGGAGCTGATGATTATCTCACCAAGGATGAGGTCTTTGCCGATTTCTCCCTTCTTCTCGGGAGTATAAAGCGAGTGGTTTCCTATCGTCAAGCGTTATCCTTCAGAGAGAAGCTTGAGAGCGAGCTTAGATTACATCGCCAGCTTAATGAGGAGATAGTTCGACAATCACCTTTTGGTATCGCTTTGATCGACCGGGAGGGAAACCTAATTTTTGGAAATCCCGCCTTGTTTTCCATAATGGGCTTAAGCCCTGATGAACTGGTAGGACGAAGCATATTCTCGTTGGAGACGATGGAGCTCTTTGGCATCTTGGATGATCTCCGTCAGTCCTTTACTGAGGGGAGACCGTTTGAGGTAAGAGATGCTGCTTTCATCACCCCTATTGCTGACCGGAAGCTTTATCTCAGCTGGGTTGGCACTCCACTCAGGAATGAACGAGGGGAGGTAGATCGAGTTCTCGTCTTTGTAATGGATACAACCAAGCAAAAACAGGCGGAAGAAAGGGCGAGGTTGCTTATCAAGAGGTTGAGGGCGGGAGCTAAGCTCAGTCGTTCCCTTCTTTTTAACCTCGATTTTCCTGAGGCTCTGTTGCTTTTGGGGAAGGAGGTGAGCAAGGTCTTTCCCCACTTGCTCTCCCTCTCTTTTATTGAGGGAGGTACGGGAAGTAGCTGTATAGCTCGATATCTTCCCAAGGAGAAAAAACTGGTTCTTTATGATTCCAATGAGGTTGGTTTAAGAAGTGGGAGGCTTCGGTTTCTTCTCGATTATCAACGACCCTTCTTGGTGAAAAAGATCCTTCCTCAGATTTGGTCAGAACGGGAAAGGAACTTTTTTGGAGATAAAGCCCAATCCCTTGCCTTTCTCCCCCTTGAGGTGGGAGGGCGTTTCTTTGGAGTGTTGCTGGCAAGTTTTGGCGGGGAGATAACCCCGGAAGCGGACTTTGGTTTTTTGAAGGACCTTGCCTTGAACCTCTCCCTCGCCCTCGAACGGACCAGGCTTTATCAGGAGCTTAAGCGTTCTCACGAGCAGGTGGTAATGCTCAACCAGCTGAGTAAGAGGTTGAACTCGGTGTTGGACCCTAAGGAGATAGTGAAGATCGCTGTTTCTGAACTTCCCGGAATATTGGGGATTAGGCTCTGCTCCATCTTCCTCTACGATCCGAGGGCAAAGACCCTCCGCCTCCTTGGACATAATCACCCAGATTTGGGGAAGAATATCGAGATCGTCATCTCGGCAGAAAGGGATTCCCTCATAAGTAAGGTCGCCTCGCAGAAGGAACCCCTTTTGGTTAAGGATGTGGAGAAGGAGCTCGGTATCTCCAATAAGGTTAAGTATAGGTCGAGCTCTTACCTCGGGGTGCCACTGGTATTGGGAGATGAGCTCATCGGGGTGCTCAATTTAAATGATAAGGTGAATGGGGAGGAGTTTTCCGAGGCGGACTTGGGGGTGGTGACTGCGGTAGCAGAGCACCTTGCCGCCGCTTTAGGCAACGCCCTTCGTTATCGGTATACCCTTGATCTCTCCCAGCGGGATGGACTAACCAATCTATATAGCCATCGTTTCTTCCAAGAGGCTTTGGCTCGGGAGATAGCTCGGGTGGAGCGTTATGGGACTAAGCTCACCCTTCTTATGGGGGACCTCGATCACTTTAAGAACATAAACGATCGTTACGGACATCAAGTGGGAGACCTGATCCTGAAGGGGATCGCTCTTATTCTGAAGGGTGATACTCGACTTTCGGACACGGTGGCGAGATATGGGGGCGAGGAGTTCGCCATTATTCTTCCCGATACCAACGGCGATCAGGGTTTCGCTATGGCAGAGAGGATAAGAAAGAGGGTGGAGGAGAAGCTCTTTTCCACCCCAGCGGGAAGGCTTACCATAACCATTAGTTTCGGTGTTGCCGAATATAAGGAGAAGATGAAACCCTCGGAGCTGATCGAGCTTGCCGACCGCGCCCTCTATCGAGCTAAGACCAGTGGCAGGAATCGGGTAGAGCTTGCCTGATGTTTCATCCATCAACTATGGGGTTCGAGCAAGGGTAAAGACGAAAACCTCCTTGGCTCCAGCGGAAAGGAGGGTGCGAGTGCATTCATCGGCGGTCGCCCCGGTGGTGAGGATGTCATCGACGAGGAGGATCTTTTTCCCGCCGAGGGAGATGTTCCCCCTTTTTGCTACGGTGAAAGCCCCTTTCACTACCTTCAATCTCTCCGTTCGGGTAAGAGAGGACTGAGGTGGAGTGGGTTTTACCTTTCTTAGAAGATTTGAGGTAAAGGGCAAACCCGTCCTTTTTGCCATCTCCTTTGCAAGGAGTGCCGACTGGTTGAAACCCCGCTCTCGCTCTCTCTTGGGATGGAGGGGAACGGGAACCACCAGATCAACACTGAGTAATTCGGGATAGGAGGAGAGGGCTTTCCACATAAGCTGGGAAAGGAAGGGAAGAAGCGTTTTCTTTTTCCCAAATTTGAAGCTATGAATCAGCTCTCGTCCCACCCCTTCATAGGCAAAGGCGGATCGCGCCATCTTGAAGTGTCGCTTTCCCGAGAGACATTCAGCACAGAGGTGTTTACTGGGGTAGGAGATGTCATAGGGAAGACCACATAGGGGGCAGAAGGGCGGAGATATAAGTTTCAGTTCGTTGAGACATTGGGGGCAGAGGAATCCTTCGGGGATAAACTTACCACAGCTTAAACAGAAGGCGGGATAGATAAGAGATAAAATTGCCTCTTTCCCCTTGAAGAGGATTTTCCGCAGCCCGTTCATTTATATATCAATCCACCCGGGGCGGATGAACTGGTGCTTCAGGAGGGGTGAGTTCCTTTGGAGAGGCAAGCTCTTTTGGAATGATGAGTTCTATCGTATTCCAACGGAGGCAATTATCACACCGTTCCTGCCACGCCTCATAGGTCTTTCCACAGAGGCGACAACGGTAATAATCATAAAAGAGTTTTGCCCGCTCGATGATGTTCCTAAGCCTTTGGGTTGCCTCCCGGTAATCTCCCCGTTTGAGGTAGAGCTCAGCGAGGAGGAGATCGATATCGAAGGAGTACTCTATTCTGCCGTCGATCTCGTTTGCCTCGGCCATCGCTTCATCTATCATCTCGAGTTTATAATAGAGCTTGGCGAGATAGAACCTCACTGGAATATCGCGCGATGCCTCCTTCAGTGCCTTTTGGTAAAGAGAGATAGCATAAGTGGGGTCCTCCTGGGAGAGGAGATATCCCTCCGCCAGTTTAAGGAGGAGAGGGTTTTCCGTAGCCCGGAAGCCATCGAGTATCATTTCCTCCCCCCCTTTGTTCTCCTGGTAGAGGATCTTGAAGAGCCGGAAATAGGCGGGTATGAACTTAGGGTGGCTCTTGATTATCTTCCGGAGGGAGTTTAAGGCCTCCTTTCTCTTCCCTTCGTCAAGGCGGAGGAGGATGAGTTGATAGTCGAGTCCCAAGAGTACCTCCTCCTCTTTTCTCCTTTCCTCTTCCTCCTCTCGAACCAGTCGAATAATCTCTTCCGTAAGTTCCCGTGCTTCCTCTATCCGGTCCTTTCTGGTAGCGATATCCCTCAATTCTCGATAAGCGGAGATCTGCCATTTTGTCTCTTTCTCTTTAAGGAGCTTTTTAAGAAGAGAGATGGCCTGTTTTTCCTTCCCTGCTCCAATGTAATCTTGGGCGAGGGAGAGGAGGAGTTTCGGATCGCTTGGGTTTATCATCTTGGCGCTTAAATGGAGGTTTACCGCCTCTTCATATTTTCCCCGGAGGCGAAGGATATCACCACCAGCGAGGAGAGCCTGGTAGTTTTTCGGGTCTTCCTCCAGTATCTTTTCGATAGTAGAGAAAGCCTCTTCGGGCTTTCCTTGGGAGAGCTGTTCCATCGCCTTTATATATAGCTCTCTGGTCTTCTCCTCCTTTTCTCTCCGTCTTTTTTCCCTTAAATTGGCGAGGAGAAGGCGGGAGTTCCTGATGAGGAGCCAGATGACCGAGGTAAGGAAGCCAGCTAAGAGGAAGATATAAAGGAAGAGCCAGAATGAGCCGGTGAACTTCCAGAAGTAAAGGTTTAAGGTCAACTGCTCTCTGTTCAGAGCAGCTACAAGGATGAGGAAACTCACCACTACGAATATAAGCAACAGAGAGAAAAAGGTTCTTAAATTCATAAAACTACCCCTCGTTCTAAAAGATCACACCCTCTTTTATTATAACCCCAAAATCACAAAAAATGTTCGGTTTTTATTTAATTAACCCCTTATCCTGAAGTTCTTGGCATTTGATACAATGCCTTGCCCAAGGAACGGCATCAAGCCTTTTTTTGCTTATCCTTTCGCCACATTCCTGGCAGTAACCGTAGGTTCCCTTGGCGATCCGCTCCAGTGCCTCCTTTATAAGCCGGAGGAGGCGGCGATCAGCATCGGAAAGGGCAAAGAGGAACTCCCGTTCATATTCGAGCGCTGCCTGATCTGCCAGATCCCTGATGCCATCGTCAGGAGTTTCCTTAGTGTAATCCCTATTCTTGAGGTAATACTGTAAAAGCTCCCTCTGTTTCTTTTGAAGTTTCTCTTTATAATACTCCAAGGTTTTCTTGGTCAGCCCCATTTTTGACCTCATTCTTCAAGTTTATCCAGTTCGATCCTTGGCGCATCTGCCCAAAGCTTTTCCAGTTCGTAATACTCCCTTGTCTCCGGGAGAAAGATGTTGACGATAAAGTCGATGTAATCGATCAATATCCATTTCCCGTACTCATATCCTTCGATGTGATATGGGGATAGTTCCTTTCTCTCCAACTCCTCCCTAACCGCGTCGGAGATGGTCTGGGTCTGTTTCGTCGATGTCCCGCTACAGATGATGAAATAGTCGGTGAACGAAGCGATCTCCCGCACATCGAGGACGGTCAAGTCAAACCCCTTCTTCTCCCTTATCGCCCTTATCACCTCTTTCACCTGCCAAGCTATCTTCTTCTTGTCTATCGCTTTCTCCTCTCCCATCTTAGCGATAGAGGTTTAACCGTTCAATGTATCTCGCCACCCTTTCCGGAAGAAGGTGGTCAAACCTTTTCCCCGCTGTTATTCTCTCCCTGATCTCGGTAGATGAGATGGGTATCTCAGGCGTCTTTACCAGGAAGATGGAGGCACCTTTTCTTTCTCCCCACTCCTTGATCGCCCTCTCCGCCTCACTGGGATTGGAGGAGGTAAGTTCGACCGTCCTCTCCCTTATCTCTTGAGGAAGGTGGTTGAGCCGAGAAAAGGGAACCCCTGCCCTTAGGTTCACTAAGAAGAGACAGTCTCCGAGGAGCTTTTCATAATCCTTCCAGGTGGTAATTTCGGCAAAGGAGTCGCTTCCGGTTATGAAGAAGATCTTTTCTTCAGGGAAACGGTTCCTAAACTCCTTAATCGTGTCTATGGTATAGGAGGGTTTGCTCCGCTCTATCTCCACGGTCGAGGGGACGAGCCTTTCCTCATCGATGGTAGCGAGTACCACCATTGCATAGCGGTGGATGGCGTGAGTGATCTCACCCGCTGGTTTGTGGGGTGAGATATAGGAGGGGACGATATAGATTAGATCAAGTCCCACCGCCTCAAGGATGCTCTTCGCCGTCTTTAAATGGCCGTAGTGGATGGGATCGAAGGTACCACCAAAGATGCCGATTTTTTGAACCTCTTTTTCCATATCAGCCCCTCTTGACCGAACTGAAGAGAAGTTCCGCCATCCTCTCCACCAGCTGAGGCACCCCCTCTCCAGTAAGGGCGGAGATGAAAATCATTTCGCAACCCGCTTCTTTCAGTTTCGAGGCTATTTTCTCGATCTTTTTTCTCTCCTTTATCAAATCTATCTTGTTTCCCACCAGAAGTTGTACCTTCTTCGGAAGTTCTTTGGAATAGGTGGCAAGTTCCTTGTTTATCGTTTCTACCTTATGGAGAACCTCCTCTGGATCGGCTGAGGAGATGTCAACAAGATGAACGATGAGCCTCGTCCTTTCGATGTGGCGGAGGAACTCATGTCCCAATCCGCTCCCCTTATGCGCTCCCTCGATCAACCCTGGGATATCGGCAACGGTGAATCGGCGATAATCGGGAAGTTCAACTACACCTAAATTTGGATTTAAGGTGGTGAAAGGATAAGAAGCGATCTTGGGATGGGCAGCTGAGATACGGGAAATAAGGGTGCTTTTGCCAGCGTTGGGAAGTCCTACCAGCCCAACATCGGCTATCAGCTTGAGTTCGAGTATTAGCCACCGCTCTTCACCCTCTTCGCCGGGTTCAGCGTAATGCGGTGTTTGATTGGTTGGAGTGGCGAAATGAGCGTTGCCTCTTCCTCCGCGTCCTCCTTTAGCAATCAGAAAGAGCTCCTCCGGCTTGGTGAAATCATGGATCAACTCGCCCTTTTCCCCATCGAGGACCATAGTACCAGGAGGAACGGGTATGATTATGTCCCTTCCTTTCTTTCCACTTCGGTTATTTCCCGAACCTCCGCCGCCATTTCCCGCCTTATATCTCAGCCGTTTAGCAAGATGGGAAAGGTCATCCACCTCTTCCGTACTCTTGAGGTAGACATCCCCCCCTTTTCCTCCATCCCCACCATCCGGTCCTCCTCGAGGGGCGAATTTCTCCCGGTGAAAACTCACACAACCCCTTCCGCCATTTCCCGCCTTGACATATATCTTTACCCGATCGACGAACATTTACACCACTGGTGTTCAGCCACCATTTGGGGATAGAAGATGGGGGATTTATTCGCTCGGGAGGACACTGACGAATTTACCCTTTCGTCCCTTATTCTCGAATTTCACTACTCCGGTAACCAGAGCAAAGAGGGTGTCATCACCACCCCTTCCCACGTTTAGCCCAGGTTTGAACCTGGTGCCCCGCTGACGGACGAGTATGGAGCCAGCGGTAACTACTTGTCCGCCAAACCGCTTCACCCCCAGCCGTTTTGCTTTGCTATCCCGTCCATTACGGGAGCTACCTCCGGCTTTTTTATGAGCCATAAGCTAAGCCTCCTTTTTTTCCTCTTCTTCCTTCTTTTTTCTTCTGGGCTTTGCCGCCTCAGCGGTTATCTTCTCCACCTTGAGAAGAGAATACCACTGACGATGCCCCCGCTTCCGGCGGTAGCCCTTTCTTCTTTTTTTCTTAAATACGATTATCTTCTTATCCTTTGCTTCGGTTAAAACGGTGCAAACCACTTTGGCATTAGGAAGGTAGGGGGTTCCCACCTTTATCCCTTTATCGTCCTTTAAAAGGAGCACCTCCTTGAACTCAACCTTTTCCCCTTTTTCCTTTGCCAGCTTCTCCACCTTTAAAAGATCACCTGGTGAAACCCGATATTGTTTACCCCCGGTGGTTATTACTGCGTACATTACCTTCACTCCTTCCTCATCAGTTTTGAAGTAATCTTAGATATCACAAAAACCAGCACCTGTCAATACCAAATCCTTCCTCTTGTCTTTTCTAAGCGGTACCGGCTAAAATATAAGCCTAAATGGCAAAGGAGGCAAGGAAGATGGAGGAATTATTTATAGATACCTCTTCAGTAGAGAAGAGATTGGTTAACTTCCTCAAGGAGACGGTGAAGGAGGCGGGTTTTTCCCGGGTGGTGATCGGTCTTTCTGGAGGGCTTGATTCCACTACCTCTGCCTACCTTGCAGTGAGAGCGCTGGGAAAGGACGGGGTTGTCGGAGTGATGATGCCCTATAAAACGAGCTCCCCTTCTGGTGTAGCTGATGCGGAGCGGGTGATAAGGAAACTCGGCATCAAAAGCGAGAAGGTCGATATCACCCCAATGATCGACGCCTACTTCGATACCTATGAGCCCCAAGCGGATAAGATCAGACGGGGGAATAAGATGGCGCGGGAGCGGATGGCTATCCTCTTCGATCTATCCAAGAAACATAATGCCCTTGTCCTCGGGACCTCCAACAAGACGGAACTACTGTTGGGCTATGGCACCCTCTACGGTGATACCGCTTGTTCCCTAAACGCAATTGGCGATCTCTATAAGATCCAGGTTCGTCAGCTTGCTCGCCATTTAGAGGTGCCGGAGCGGATCATAGATAAGGTGCCCACCGCTGATCTGTGGCAGGGGCAGACTGACGAGGGAGAGCTCGGTTATTCCTATTCTGAACTCGATCGGTTTTTATTCCATCTGATAGAGAGAGAGGCAGACTTTCCTACCTTGCAAAAGCTCGGCTTTGCCGACGATTTCATCCGAGAGGTGATCGCCAAGGTGCGTGCTTCTCGGTTCAAGGTAAAGGTGCCTAAGATCGCTGTCCTTACCGAACATCCCGTATCTGGAGAGATAAAGCTTCCCAAGATCTAAACGGGTTCTCCTACTCGATTACGATGAACGGTATCCTCGAAGAGAAGAAACTCTTCTTGGCTATCATATCCTCTACTCCGATTATGAGCTGGTAGTCCCCTGGAGGGAAGGCGTAGGCGGGAATGGTTTCTATCACAAATAAGGTCGAGGAATCAGTAGAGGTTACCGCCGAGCTGGGAAGGGATAAAGCGAGTTCACCATCCTTGTAAAAAGAGTAGGAGATCGTCACCGAATTCTTTTTGGTTTTGTCATCGAGCGAAAGCCCGATTAACTGGAAAAAGATGGTCAGGGGAGCATCTCTTTTTAGAATGCCCCCTTTCAAGGGGAAGACCTGATACCCCCCAAGGTTTATTCCGTTTTTATCTTCCGCCGAACCTCTCCTTACCCCTTCTGCAAGGATGACCTTGGACATACGGAGCCCTTTATTGGTCAAGTCGGGGATGGTGAGTTTGCGCTCAATCGCCCCTTTACCTCCGCTGATGAGATCACAGGCGCTGAAATCCATAGTATATTCTCCAGGAGGAACGGAGAGCACTATGAAAAATGGCAATCGCTCTTCCGGAATTTTTTTGATCTCCTCTTTGTCTATCTTGAAGGAGATGTCCTTTTTTGTCTTTGCCCCTCCTTCTCCGCTGAGTGAGGCTTCTATCTCTATTTTAGGGGATAGCGTTTTCCCCTTCTCCTCATAAAGGAGGTCTTTTACCCTAAACCCCGCCCAAAAAAGTACATCCGTTTTCCCGTCTAAGCCAAGAAAATAATCCACTCTAAGCACAAAAGGAAGGGATCCCTTAGTAAGGGTCCGCTTCTCCCTCAATTTTCCTTTACTCGGCTCGAATTTCATTTCTTTGTTCACGATCATTTTCTTCTTTATTTTCTCTATAGCGTTGATCAGTGTTGGCGGTAGATATGGTGAGCCAGCTGGATTATGTATCTGTTCCGAAACCCAATGGGAATACATCTCACCCATATAGCTTAGGTCTGCTACCCGGTAATCGCCGTTTCCCGAGTAATCTATGAATACCACCGTGTAGTGCATAGGAAGCACATCGCCTGGGGTCCGGTAGTAGGTCCAAGCAAGGTATTTCCTGAGATCGGCGGTCATCCCCTGTTGCACCTCGGAAGGGGGACCGAAAACGATATAGAGATGCCCCATCGGTGTTTTCCAGCCCGGTCGTTTACCAATACGAAACGCCTTATCCGTATAAGCAATGCGACGGAGGATTTCCTCCCGGAACTCGTTTCTCGATGTTTTTGGATTCGGATCCCGTCGATCCCAGAAGAACTTGATAAACTGGAGCTTCTCTTCCCTTGTCTTAAGCTTCTTGAATATCTTCTGTTCTTCTTTGGTTATCAGGTAACGGGCGATCTTCTCCCGCCAGGTTTTTATATAGCTATCTATCTCCTTATTGGTAATCTTCTTCTGCTGACTCAGGATAGAAGGAGAGAGGAGGATCCCGCTAAGGAGGAAAGCAATTGTTAGAAAGGATGTCCTTTTCATTTCCCTTTTTCTCCCCTTTCTTTTCTAAATATATTTTCCTCGATCTTGGTCCAACTTTCAAATAATTTTCCTTTTCTTTCCTCGTTTCTGCCCTTATTCTACCTAATGGTTGAAGTGGAGCTTCTTCCGATATATATTAGGGGATGGAGGGGTGGCCGAGCGGCTTAAGGCGGCGGTCTTGAAAATCGCTCTCCGGTTCTGCCGGAGCGTGGGTTCGAATCCCACCCCCTCCGCCAGTTAATGATTAGTTTTTTCTAAAGGGATACTATTAAAAGGATGGATCTATATACTCACCATAAGGTTATCATTGGGGATGCCCGCGTTATGAGGGAGGTTTCCGATGAATCGATTCATTTGATAATCACCTCGCCTCCTTACTGGCAATTGAAAGATTATGGAGTAGTGGGACAAATAGGTTTTTATGATAGCTATGAAGATTATATAAACAATCTGAACTTAGTATGGAAAGAGTGCTTACGGGTGCTTCATAAAGGTTGTCGTTTGTGTATTAATATTGGAGATCAGTTTGCTAGGTCAGTATATTATGGGAGGTATAAGGTTATACCAATTAGAACTGAGATAATTAAGTTCTGTGAAAGTATAGGTTTTGACTATATGGGGGCGATAATTTGGCAGAAAGTTACTACTTGTAATACTACCGGTGGAGCTACGGTTATGGGTTCTTATCCTTATCCAAGGAATGGAATATTAAAGATAGACTATGAATTTATCCTCATTTTTAGAAAGCCTGGGAGAGCACCCAAGGTGAAGAGGGAGCTAAAAGAGCTATCTCGGCTGAGTGATAAAGAATGGAATGAATATTTTTCGGGTCATTGGAATTTTCCCGGCGAGAGACAGGAAAAACATTTAGCGATGTTTCCTATAGAGCTTCCTAAGCGGTTGATCAAGATGTTTAGTTTTGTGGGAGATACAGTTTTAGACCCTTTTTTAGGGAGTGGCACCACTGCTAGAGCGGCAAAGGATTTAGGAAGGAATTCTATTGGGTATGAAATAAATAAGGACTTTCTGCCATTGATTAAGGCTAAACTAGGGGTTAATGAGGGAGATTTATTTACAAATGCCCAAATTGAAATAGTGGAACAGGGGAATTTAGAAGTAGATTTCGAGAAAAAAGTGAGGGAACTTCCTTATATTTTTTCTGATCCGGGCAAGTTCGATAAGGTAACGGATCCCAAAAAGTTTAACTTTGGTTCTAAAGTGTCTTCTTTTCAGCAAAAAGGTGATAATTTTTATCGAGTGACAGAAGTTATTACACCAGAGTCTTTGATTTTGGATAATGGTCTTAAGATTAAACTTATTGGGGTAAAAGAAAAGAGGGAAACAGCTGAAAAGGCGGTGAATTTTTTAAAAGAAAGGCTAAAAGGACGAAAGGTTTTCTTTAAATTTGATAGCTTGTTATATCCTAATAAAGGAAGTGATTTTCTTTTATGCTATTTATATTTGAGAAATAGGACATTTATAAATGCCCATCTTATAAAGCGAGGGTTGGTAGAAGTTGATACCTCTTATGAATATAGATACAAGTCGCGCTTTTTAAAGTTAAGGAATAGTATCAATGGCTAAAGAGTGGATTCTGAATATGGCGGTTGGGAGATGGGGACTAAATAAGAAGAATAGAGTTGGTCCCGTTTCCAGTTGGATTAGGGAATGTGCACCAAAAGATCTTTCTGAATGGCAACAATTTTATTTTAAAAAATTGAAGATGTTTTTAGAAAGTAAAAAAATAAGTCTAGATCCTAAGGAATATTTGGCTTCTATAGGGAAAAGGTTATATATTAAAGTAAGTGAAGTTATTCATTCAGAGGTGGAAGAAGTAACTGAGAGTGATTGTTTGGAATATATTTATAATTTAGTTATTAATAGAACCTATGAAGGATATCTTTTAGAGAAACATACTATTTACGGTCAACTTAGCGAGATACTTCAGGCTAAAATTGAACCTGCACCAGATAAGTGGGATAGAGTGTTCAATGTGGATTTTTTTATCAAGATAGGAAAGCATTACATTGGTCTCCAGATAAAGCCTATATCTTTTGAATATGCGGTTGAATATCAGAGAAAATGGCGAGATATTTATCAAAATTCCCACAATAAATTTACCGAGAAATTCGGAGGTAGAGTTTTTGTCGTGTTATCTATTAAGGAGGGACGCCGAAAAGTTATTTTCAATAAAGAGGTTATCGAAGAAATTAAAAAAGAGATAAGCCGGCTACAAGAGGCGAATGGTTGACTTGAGATAGAGAGAATTTATCCCTACGATTTGAGAACGGGAAAATTGGATTTATTCCCGTTATTTTTACTATAATAGGAACCTCAGGAGTGGCTCTATGGAGGATAGATATGGACGAAGGGTGGATTATCTTCGGATAGCGGTTACCTCTCGTTGTAACCTAAGCTGTCCCTATTGTCATCATGAAGGCGAGGAAGGAGATGGAGGGGAGCTTTCGCCCGATTTCGTATCCCGGGTGCTTGATGATCTTGTTCCTCTTGGGGTAAGGAAAGTGAAAATAACCGGTGGGGAACCGCTACTCCACCCGGAGATCGTGGAGATAGTGCGTCGGGTGGCGGATTTTCCCGAGGTCGTTGATATCTCGATGACCACCAACGGTACCCTTCTTCAAAAGCTCGCTTATCCTCTAAAGGAAGCGGGTCTCAATCGGGTGAATATAGGTTGCGATTCTTTCACCTCAGTTCTCCCAAAGAATTTAAGGGAGATATCACCTTCGCTCAGGGCAGCAAGAGAGGCGGGGCTATCCCCAATAAAGCTTAATATGGTGGTATTAAAGGGGATAAATGAGAGTGAAGTAGAGCCGATGATAGAATATGCGAGGAAAGAGGGGGTTATCCTCCAGCTCATAGAGCTAATCGATATCGACCACAGTTTCTTTAAAGCACATTATTACAACCTGAGCCGGCTGGAGGAGGAGCTTGCAAGACGGGCAAGGAGGGTGGTGGTACGAAGGATGCAGGGAAGGAGACAGTACGATATCGAAGGGGTGTTGGTGGAGGTGGTGAGACCGCACCAACCGGAGTTCTGCAGGAACTGTACCAAGCTCCGGATAACCTCGAAGGGGATGATCAAGCCCTGCCTTATGCGGAACGATAACCTTGTTCCTTATACCGGCATCTCCTCCGTCTATGAGGCGCTATCTCGTCGGGAGCCCTATTATGCCTATGGTTGATATATCGGGGAAAGAAGTGGTTCTCCGCCGGGCAGTCGCTCGGGGGGAGATAAGCCTTAAGCGGGAGACGATCGAGAAGATAAAAAAGGGGCTGATAAAGAAGGGCGATCCCATTCAGGCAGCGGAGATCGCCGCTACCCTCGCCGTGAAGAAGACCCCGGAGCTCATCCCCTACTGCCATCCCATCCCCATAGAGAAGGTGGCGGTGGATTTCGCCATCGCTGATGATAAGATAGAAGCCCGTGCTGAGGTGGTAGCCCGGGCAAGAACCGGGGTGGAGATGGAGGCGCTCACCGCGGTAGTAATCGCTCTTCTCACCATCTGGGATATGGTGAAATATCTGGAGAAGGATGAAGGCGGGAATTATCCCACCACCTTGATAAGTGGGGTTCGGGTCCTTAAGAAGGTTAAGGAGGGGAAGAATGCCTAAGCCCGGTTTCTCTGAGCTCATTTCCCTTTCTCGGGCAAAGGAGATACTCTTCTCCCTTGCTGTTGAGCTTCCTGAGGAGCGTGTTCCCCTATCAGAAGCTTTTTTCCGGGTTCTTTCCCGTGATATCACCTCGCCCATCTCTGTTCCCCCATTTAAGAGGAGCGCTATGGACGGGTTTGCCGTGGTTGCTTCATCCACCTTTGGGGCTAAGGCGGAGAGTCCCGTGTCCCTCCGCTTTTTGGGGAAGGTTTCCGCTGGTGAGGTTTTCCCGAGGAGGGTGAGTGAGGGGGAGTGCGTGGAAATATCGACTGGAGCACCCCTTCCTGAGGGGGCGGATGCGGTGGTGATGGTAGAGCATACGGAGCGCGAAGAGGGGACGGTGCTCCTCTATCGTGCGGTAGCTCCTGGGGAGAATGTTAGCGGGGTGGGAAGCGATGTCAAAAAAGGGGAGCGGGTGCTTTCCAAGGGGAGATTGCTTAAGCCCAAGGATACCGGGGTGCTTGCCGCCATCGGGATAACCGAGGTGCCGGTTAAGAGGCGTCCTAAGGTTGCCCTCCTTATTACCGGGAATGAGCTTCTCTCTCCGGGCAAGGAGCTTTCTCCGGGGAAGATATATGATATAAACTCAAGGACCCTCACCGATTCCCTGAGGGGGATTGGTGCTTCGGTCATCGATCTTGGCATAGCCCCGGATGATAAGGGGGAGATAGAGGGAAGGCTTAAGAAAGCACTTCCTGAAGCGGATCTCCTTCTTATGACCGGCGGTTCGAGCTTAGGGGAGGAGGACCTTACCCTTGAGGTGGCGCGGAGCCTTGGCGAGGTGCTCGTTCATGGGGTGGCGGTGAAGCCGGGGAAACCGGTGGTCATCGCCCGGGTTTCGGGGAAGCCCTTCCTCGGGCTTCCGGGACATCCTACTTCGGCTCTCTCCAACTTCCACATATTGGTGGAACCGCTTATAGCTCGGATGCTTGGGATGAGTTTGAGGAAAAGAAGGGTAGAGGCGGTGCTTACAAGGAAGGTTGCCTCCACCATCGGGAGGTATGAGTTTCTCTCGGTATCCCTTGAAGAGAAGGGTGATGTTTTTTATGCCCATCCCATAATGAAGGGCTCAAGTGCCATAACCACCATCGCCTTGGGCGATGGGTTCATCGGCATCTCCGAGAACACCGAGGTTTTGGAGAAAGGAGCAAAGGTCATTGTGGAGGTGTTTTGAAGATGGCTAAGGTATTATCGATAAACATAAGCGAGAAAAAGGGCATCGCTAAAACCCCTATCCCTGAAGGGGAGTTTAAGGAAGATTATGGATTGGTAGGGGATGCCCACGCTGGAGGGGGTATAAGGCAGGTTTCCCTTTTGGCAGTGGAAAGCAGGAGGAAGATAGAAAACCACCCCAAGATTAAACTCTGCCTGAAGAATGGCGATTTCGGAGAGAACATTACCACCGAGGGGATCATCCTTCACACCCTCCCTATAGGGACGAGGCTTAAGATCGGGGAGGTGGTCCTCGAGGTGAGCAAGATAGGGAAGGAATGTCATGCCTCCTGCGCTATCAAGAAGAAGGTGGGCATCTGTGTTATGCCGAATGAAGGGATATTTGCCGTGGTTAGAAAAGGAGGAAGGATAAGGGTAGGGGATTCAATCGAGATAATAGAGGAGGTGGCTGATGAGTGATAAGAGAATAACCGAGGAGGAGGTGGCTTATGTCGCCCGGTTAGCCCATCTTAAGCTCTCCTCCGAAGAGGAGAAGAAGATCACCAAGGATTTAGGGGATATTCTCAGCTTCATCGATAAGCTGAACGAACTCGATACCGAGAAAGTAACCCCCATATTTCAGGTAGTACCGGGAGAAGGGAGATTCCGGGAGGATGAGGTGGTTCCATCTCTTCCCCGGGAAGATGGGTTGGCTAATGCACCGGAGAGGGGAAATGGGTTCTTCAAGGTGCCGAAGGTGATTCCCGAACGAAAGGAGGAGGGGTGATGGAGCTATACCGGATGACCGCCCTCGAGCTTTCCTCTCTGATAAGAAAAGGAGAGGTTTCTCCTTCCTCATTGGTGGAGGCAGTGGCGAAGAGGATCGAGGAGGTGGAGGAAAAACTCTCCTCCTATGTAACCCTTACCATCGATGAGGCGCTTTCCGAGGCGAAGAGGGTTGAAGAGAGATTGACAAAGGGGGAGGAGCTCGGTCCCCTTGCCGGGATACCGATTGCGGTGAAGGATGTTATCTGTACCAAAGGGATAAGGACCACCTGCTCCTCGCGGATGCTCGAGAACTTTGTTCCACCCTACGATGCTACCGTGGTCAGAAAGCTGAAGGAGGCGGGAGCGATCATAATCGGCAAGACCAATATGGATGAGTTTGCGATGGGCTCCTCCACTGAGAACTCCGCCTTCTTTCCCACCAAGAACCCTTGGGATACATCGCGTGTTCCCGGAGGCTCGAGTGGAGGCTCAGCAGCAGCGGTATCAGCGGGGGAGACGATACTTGCCTTAGGCTCCGATACCGGGGGCTCGATAAGACAACCAGCTGCTCTCTGCGGGATAGTTGGGGTAAAGCCCACCTATGGACGGGTTTCCCGATACGGCCTCGTCGCTTTCGCCTCCTCGCTCGATCAGATCGGACCAATGACCAGGACGGTTGCCGATTCTGCCCTTCTTCTCTCCGTTATCGCTGGCTATGATCCAGCCGATTCCACCTCGGTCGATCGACCGGTGCCCGATTATCTTTCGGCGTTGGAGGGGGATATCAAGGGGATGAAGGTGGGGATACCAAAGGAATATTTCGGTGAGGGACTTGATCCCGAGGTCGAGGATAAGGTGCGAGAGGCGATATCTCTTCTCTCTACGCTGGGGGTCGAGTTTTCCGAAGTCTCTCTGCCCTATACCGAGTATGCTATTCCCGTTTACTATCTCGTTGCCACTGCCGAGGCGAGTTCCAATCTCGCCCGTTATGATGGAGTGCGCTATGGGTTCAGAATGGAGGGGGATTTCTCCCTCAGGGAGATGTATATCGAGACCAGAGGGATGGGGTTTGGCGCCGAGGTGAAGAGGAGGATTATGCTTGGGACCTATGCCCTTTCCGCCGGTTATTACGATGCCTATTACCTCAAGGCACAGAAGGTCCGTTCACTAATCAAGGAGGATTTCGATAAAGCCTTCTCCGAGGTCGATTTGATAATCACCCCCACCTCTCCCACGCCGGCGTTTAAACTGGGCGAGCGGGTGGCTGATCCATTGAAGATGTATCTCTCCGATATCTTCACCGTTACCACCAATTTAGCGGGGATAACGGGGATATCCCTTCCCTGTGGGTTCACTAAGGAGAATCTCCCTGTGGGGCTTCAGATCTTAGCGCCCCCGTTTTCCGAGGAGCTTATGCTTAGGCTCGCCCATCGGTATGAGCAGGAGGCTGGTTATTATAAAAGAATGCCTCCCATCTGATCAGCCGGGGGGCCAATTCATCCTTCTTCCGCCCAATAGATGGAAGTGGATGTGGGGGACGGATTGTCCTGCTTCCTCGAGGCAGTTCGCTACCAGTCGGTAGCCCCTTTCCACTATCCCCTTTTCCTCGGCTACCTTCTTTGCGGTGAGAATGATGTGGCCGAGGAGGTTTTTGTCCTTCTCTTTTAGCTCGTTCAGGGTCTCGATATGGCGCTTGGGGATGATTAGAGTGTGAACCGGGGCTTTGGGGTCGATGTCTTCAATCGCTACCACGAGATCATCCTCGTAGACCTTGGTTGAGGGGATCTCCCCCTTTATGATGCGGCAGAAGATGCAATCGTTCATCGTTTCCTCCTTGGTTCAGCCTATCTTCTCTATTTCTGCTCCCAATTGGCGGAGCTTTCCCACCAAATCCTCATAGCCCCGCTCAAGATGATAGATGTTTTCCACGATTGTCTCCCCTTCCGCCACCAAGCCGGCGATCACCAAAGAGGCGCTTGCCCTGAGATCGGTGGCGGTGACCAGAGCACCGCTCAGCGGGGTCTTGCCTGTTACTATGGCGCTTCTTCCCTCTATTCTGATATTCGCCCCCATCCGCATAAGCTCGCTTATATGCATAAACCTGTTCTCGAAGATGGTCTCGGTGATGATGCTCGTTCCCTCTGCCTGGGTCATCAGGCTGGTCCATTGTGCTTGCATATCGGTGGGAAAGCCGGGATAGGGGGCGGTTCTTACATCCACCGGCTTGAGTTCCTCAAGACCGGTTAGTTCTACCTCTGTCCCTTTTATCTTCAAGGAGGCTCCTGCTTCGATGAGTTTATCGAGAAGGGAGGTGAGGTGTTTTGGTGCAACTTTCTTCAGTTTGACCCCCCCTCCAGTGATAGCGGAGGCGATTAAGTAGGTTCCCGCTTCTATCCGGTCAGGGATTATTGAGTGTGAGGCTCCGTCGAGCTCCTCCACCCCCTCGATGATGATGGTAGGGGTCCCTGCCCCCTCTATCTTCGCCCCCATCTTGGTAAGGAGATGAGCGAGGTCCACTACCTCCGGCTCTTGGGCACAGTTCTGGAGTATCGTTTTCCCCTTGGCGAGGGTTGCCGCCATCATTATATGTTCTGTGCCGGTTACCGTTACCGTGTTGAAGTAATACTCCGCTCCCCGAAGCCTTTTTGCCCGTGCCTCGACATAGCCGTGGCGAACCGTGATCTCAGCACCGAGGCGGGAGAGGCCAGTTAGATGGAGGTCTATCGGTCTTGCCCCAATGGCGCAACCGCCGGGCATCGCCACTATTGCTCTTCCTGTTCGGGCAAGGAGGGGTCCCAAAACGAGGACCGAAGCCCGCATCCTTTTGACCAGTTCGTAGGGAGCCTGGTGGCTTTCTATCTTCTCCGCCCTTATCTTAACCCCCTTTTCCTCTTTTATTTCGACGCCCAGATGGGAGATGAGCTCAAGCATAGTGGTAACATCAGCCACCCGAGGGAGGTTCAGGAGGGATACCTCATTTGCAGTAAGGAGGGTAGCAGCAAGGGCGGGAAGGGCAGCGTTCTTTGCCCCCGATATCACCACCTCACCGGAAAGTGGTTTTCCTCCAGCGATCCTTATCCTTCCTCCGGTCTCGTTCATCATTTGCCCTCATACCGGGCGGAGATAACCCGGGGGATACCGTTTAGATCCTCCCTCACATTAACCAATCGGAAAGGAGCAGAGGAGATGATATCCCTCACTCCCTCTTCCTGATTATAGCCTATCTCCACGACGAGGTACCCGCCCCTTTTAAGGAAGCGTCCACCCTGAGAAAAGAGACGGCGGTAGAAGATAAGACCATCCCCTGCGAGATAAGCCTCCCTCGGTTCCCAATCCCTCACCTCCTGGGGCAGGGTGGCTACCTCCTCCGAGGGGATGTAAGGGGGATTTGAGACGATGAGATCGAGTAAGGAGAATAAACCCCGCTCCTCAAGGGGGGAAAGGAGATCCCCTTTAAGGAACTCCAATCGATGGCTAAGGCCATATTTTTCCGTATTCCTTTTCGCCACCGCGAGCGCCTTCTCCGAGATATCTATAGCAATGATCTTTGCTTCAGGGAGCTCAGAGGCAAGGGCAAGGGCGATATTTCCCGATCCGGTGCCGATATCGGCGATGAGGCGGAAATTATCTTTCTCCCTTAAGGAGAGAACCTCTTCTATTATATGTTCCGTCTCCGGTCTCGGGATGAACACCCCTTCCTTCACCTCGAGCTCGAGCGTCCAGAACCCCTGAGTTCCTAAAAGATAAGCTAAGGGACATCCTTCCGCTCGCTTTTTCAAGAAGGAGAAATAAAGCGTAGCCACCTCTTTAGAGACCGTTTTTCTTCCCTCCTGGTAGATCTTGGCTTCATCTAACCCAAGGATGTAGGAGAGGAGGGAAAGAGAGGCGAAATGTGGTGCCGCTATCTTTTTCCCCTTGAGAAACCTTCTTCCCTCGGCAAGAAGGGAGAAGATGGTGTTTTCGGAGAACGAAGGGCTCATCGGAGGATGGTTCAACCTATCTCTTTTTCCATCTCTTTTTTCAACCGTTCTGTTTGGAAATGGGCGATCAGCCGGTCGATGATCTCGTCGAGGTCTCCATCCAGTATCTCCTCCAGACGGTAGAGGGTAAGCCCGATACGGTGGTCAGTAACCCTTCCCTGAGGGAAGTTGTAGGTCCGCACCTTTTCGCTTCTGTCGCCGGTTCCTATCATCTCCTTCCGCGTTTTGTCTATCTCCTCCTTCTGCTTCTTCTGCTCGAGCTCGTAAAGCCGGGCGCGAAGAACCCGGAGCGCCTTGGCAAGGTTCTTATGCTGCGATTTCTCATCCTGACAGGTGGCGACGATACCGGTGGGGATGTGGGTTACCCTGACCGCGGAGTAGGTGGTGTTCACCGATTGACCACCAGGACCAGAGGAGCAGAAGCGGTCAATGCGGATGTCCTTCTCGTTGAGCTCCACATCGATCTCCTCTGCCTCGGGGAGCACCGCCACGGTGACCGCCGAGGTGTGGATCCTCCCTCCGGATTCGGTGACCGGCACCCGTTGAACCCGGTGAACCCCGCTTTCATGCTTCAGGAAGGAGTATGCCCCCTTACCCTCGATGATGGCGACTACCTCCTTGATTCCCCCCATACTCGTCTCGTGGATATCGGTTATCGCTACCCTCCACCCCTTTCGTTCGGCATAGCGGGAGTACATCCGAAAGATCTCCTGGGCGAACAGGGCTGCTTCCTCCCCTCCAGTGCCCGCTCTTATCTCGAGGATGACATTCCGCTCATCGTTCGGGTCCTTGGGGATGAGCATCAAGGTAAGCTCCTTCTTCAGCCCCTCCTCCTTTTCGGTGAGCTCCGTAAGTTCCTCCTCGGCGAGTTCCTTTAATTCGGGGTCGGCATCAGCGGATTCCAATATCCCCTTTGCTTCCTCGATTCCCTTTATCACCTCTTTGTATTCCCGATACTTATTGACGATAGGGGCGAGCTCAGCATAGGTCTTGGAGTATTTGAGATATCGTTCCTTATCCCCGATAACCTCGGGATCGGCGAGGAGACGAGAGAGCTCCTCGAACCTTTCCTCCATTTCCGAAAGTTTCTCAAACATCATCTTCTTCCCTTAAGCCGCTTTTTCGGACCATTCCTTTTCCATTGCCAGTACCTCGGATAGAGCGGAGAGTGCTACCTCGAGCTGAGGATCGTCCGGCTCCCTGGTGGTCAGCCGTTGAAGATAAAGCGAGGGGAGGGTGAATAGCTTCGCCAGGGGATTTCCCTCGTGCTTCGCCCCAAACATTAAGAGTTCATAGGAGATACCCGCGATGAGAGGGAGGAGGATGAACCGCAGGAGAAGCTTTTCAATGAATGGAGCATCCTTTGGGATCAGGGTAAAAACGAAGATGCTCACCACCATCACTGTGAGGAGGAAACCGGTGCCACAGCGGGGATGAAGGGGCGATTTATCCCGGGCGTTCTCCACGGTAAGGGGTAGTCCCTTCTCGTGGGTGAATACCGCCTTATGCTCTGCGCCGTGATAGGCGAAGATCCTCTTTATATCTTTAAGCTGGGAGATAAAGAGGAGATAGAGAAGAAAGAATAACACCCGGAAAAAACCGTCTATCAGGTTAAACCCGATATTGGTCTCACCGAAGGGAATAACCCCCTTTAACAACTGGGTGAGATATAATGGCAGAAAGAAAAAGAGCAAAAAACCAAGCAACAAAGCAAGGACAAAGCTTATTCCTATGGCGAGACCAAAGCTCTCTTTTCCCTTCTTCTCCTCCTCGGGTAGAGAAAGCTCAGCGGAGTAGGATAGCGCTTTCACTCCCAGGATAAGGGTTTCGATAAGGGCAACCACCCCCCGGAGAAGAGGAAGCTTAAACAGGATAAATTTCTCCCTCAACTTGATAAACCAATCTTTTACTGTTTTTATCTTCCCATCGGGAGCCCTAACGGATACGGCGAAAGAGTGAGGTCCCCGCATCATCACCCCTTCGATCACCGCCTGGCCCCCGACAAGGGCTCGTTCATCCATATTGGTGACAGATGGTTATTTCTTTTCTTTCTCTTTTTCCTGGTTGTATTTCTCGTACTTTCTGAGGAACCGCTCAACCCTTCCCGCGGAGTCGACCAGCTTTTGCTTTCCGGTGAAGAAGGGGTGGCACTTGGAGCATATCTCGAGCTTGAGCTCCTTCTTGGTCGATCTCGTTTTGAAGGTGTTGCCACAGGCGCAGACCACGGTTACCTCGTAGTAGCGAGGATGAATGTCCTTTTTCATCTCTTACCCTCTCCTTTCCTTCGCACAGTTGCAACGAAAAAGAAATTATAGGGGAATTTTTTTAAAAAAGCAAGCTTAAGGAGGATTCATCCCTTGTTCATCGAGCGGAGGAACTCGATGTTGCTATCCGTCTTTGAGAGCTTGTCGACGAGAAGCTCCATCGCCTCGACCGGAGAGAGCTGACTCAGTATCTTCCTTAAGATCCACACCCGGTTCAGCTCCTCTTCAGTAAGGAGGAGTTCCTCCTTTCTCGTTCCCGATTTGTTGATGTTTATCGCTGGGAAGACCCTCTTTTCCACCAGCTTGCGATCGAGATAGATCTCCATATTGCCCGTTCCCTTGAACTCCTCGAAGATAACATCGTCCATTCTGCTTCCCGTCTCCACCAAGGCGGTGGCGATGATGGTAAGGCTCCCTCCGTTCTCGATGTTCCTCGCCGCTCCGAAGAACCTCTTGGGACGCTGGAGAGCGTTGGCATCGATACCACCGGAGAGCACCTTTCCGCTCGGTGGGATGACAGCGTTGTAAGCACGGGCAAGCCGGGTGATGGAATCGAGGAGGATTACTACATCCTTGTCGTACTCCACCAACCTCTTCGCCTTCTCCAGCACCATCTCCGCCACCTGAATGTGTCTGTTCGGAGGCTCATCGAAGGTGGAGCTGATCACCTCTCCTTTCACCGAGCGTTCCATATCGGTAACCTCCTCCGGTCTTTCGTCGATCAGGAGCACGATCAAGTAGATCTCCGGGTGATTTTTGGTTATCGAGTTGGCGATGCACTGGAGGAGCATCGTCTTTCCGGTACGGGGGGCAGCTACAATGAGACCACGCTGTCCCTTCCCGATCGGGGTGAGAAGGTCCATTACCCGGGCGGAGATGTTGTCCTTGTCCGTCTCCAACTTGATTCGCTCGGTGGGATAGAACGGGGTAAGGTTGTCGAAGAAGACCTTGTCCTTGGCGAGCTCGGGGTTTTCGAAGTTTACCGCTTCCACCTTGATCAGGGCGAAGTACTTCTCTCCTTCCTTGGGAGGCCTCACCTGTCCCGAGATGGTATCGCCGGTTCTAAGATCGAACTTTCTGATCTGCGATGGTGAGACATAGATATCATCCGGACTGGGAAGGTAGTTATACTCCGGTGCTCGAAGGAAGCCGAACCCCTCGGGAAGCACCTCAAGCACCCCTTCTGAGAAGATGAGTCCGTTCTTCTCTGCCTGAGCCTCAAGTATCTTGAATATGAGCTCCTGCTTCCGCATTCCCGTGGCACCAGGGATGTTGAAATCTTTGGCTATCTGGATGAGGTTGTTGATGCTTTTTTCTTTTAGTTCCTGGAGATTTAGGTTCATAGCCCTCCTCTAACTTTGGTTGATTATAGGTTTCTCAGATAACGGGGCGTACTCTGGTAGTAGCCCCGGACAAAGCGATCGATCCTTGCTATTAACTCCCTCTTCCCCTCCCCCGTCTTGGCGGAGAAGGGGATTATCTCCTCCTTCTTTTGGTTCAATATTTGAGCAGCGGTTGAGAGCGCTTTCTCCCTTTTCCCCCGGGGAACCTTATCTATCTTGGTAAGGGCGATCACATAGGGGATATGGTAATAGGAAAGCCAATCCCTCATCATTATATCACTTTCAAACGGAGGATGACGGGAATCGATTATGAGTACCGCAAACAGCCACCTTCTGCTTATTTTGAGATAGCCTTCGATCAGCTTCTCCCAACCCTTTCTCAGGCTTTCCCTAACCTCCGCATACCCATAGCCCGGAAGGTCAACAAGGTAAAAGGAATCCCCTACCCGGAAGAAGTTTATCGCCTTCGTCCTCCCTGGCTTCTTGCTTATCTGAGCGAGCTCCTTTCTTCCCGTTATCGTATTGATAAGGCTTGACTTTCCCACATTGGACCTCCCGATAAACGCCACCATAGGAAGAGGATCGGTCGGCAGTTCCTCAAGGGAAAAGACGCTTTTCACAAATTGCACTCGCTCTCTTAGCACCTTATCCCCCTTTTAAAGCGATGGGGAACTCTTTCCTTACTTAGGGGTGAAATTAATTTTCTTATGCTTAAGCTTTCACAAAAACCTCGTTTGGGGAAATATCTATCAAATTAATCCTTTGTTTATTGGGCAATAGGCTGGTCAGAAACCCGCTCGCCCGAGGAGAGAGGCGGTTTATACTTTCTTCCCACCTCAGCCGGGCTGGGGAGCGGTTTGGCTAAAGCGAGGCGGAGGACCTCATCCATCTCCTCCACCAGATGGACCCTAAGCTCCCTTTTCACCTCCTCAGGTATTTCGGAGAAATCCTTCTCATTTTCCTTGGGGAAGATCACCTTTAATATCCCGGAACGATGGGCAGCTAAAAGCTTCTCCTTTACCCCACCGACGGGAAGGACCTTACCCCTTAAGGTTATCTCACCGCTCATCGCAATGGTTGAGCGGACTGGTATCCGGGTAAGGGCGGAGATCATCGCCGTGGCTATGGTTATTCCTGCAGAGGGACCGTCCTTGGGGATGGCTCCCTCGGGTATGTGGATGTGAAGGTCATATTTTTCGTGGAATTGAGGGTCTATACCGAACTCCTCTGCTCGGGAGC
Source organism: Acidobacteriota bacterium (assembly GCA_021161905.1). Taxonomy (NCBI): domain Bacteria; kingdom Pseudomonadati; phylum Acidobacteriota; species Acidobacteriota bacterium. Next base: position 35,206 of record JAGGZT010000020.1, read on the forward strand.
GAATATAGCTTAAAGCAGCCCGGGCGGATTCCTGCATCACCTCCCCCAATTGACCAGTAAGGTTGAGCTTTCCTTTCCCCCTCATCACCACGCATTCGATGGGTAGGATCTCTCCACCCATCTCGGTCCAAGCGAGCCCCTGTGCCAGACCAACCTCGTCCTTCTTCTCCGCAATGTTCTTGCGATACTTCGGTTTTCCTAAATACTCTTCCACCATTTCCGGTGAGTTGATAACAAATGGTCCCTTTTCCCCTGCTACCACCTTCTTCGCTATCTTGCGGCAGATCGAGGCGATGTGGCGTTCGAGGTTCCGCACACCAGCCTCCCTGGTGTACCGTTCGATGATATAGGTTATCGCCTCGTCCGAGAGTTCTACCTTCCTCCGGGAGAGGCCATGGGCTTTTATTTGCTTGGGGAAGAGGAAGTTCTTGGCTATCGCTATCTTCTCATTCAGGGTGTAGCCTGAAAGATGGATTATCTCCATCCGGTCCTGGAGGGGACGCGGTATCGCCTCCTGGGTGTTGGCAGTGGCGATGAACATCACCTCTGAAAGATCGAACTCCACATCGAGATAGTGATCGACGAAGGAGTTGTTCTGCTCCGGATCGAGTACCTCCATAAGTGCTGCTGAGGGGTCGCCCCGGAAGTCCATACTCATCTTGTCCACCTCGTCCAGGAGGAAGACCGGGTTCTTCGTCTTCGCCTTGCGCATCATCTGGATTATCTGACCGGGAAAAGCACCGATATAGGTTCGCCTATGCCCTCTTATCTCCGCTTCATCCCGTACGCCACCCAGGGATAGACGGACAAACTTCCTTCCCGTAGCCCTGGCGATGGAACGAGCCAGGGAACTCTTCCCCACTCCTGGAGCACCGACGAAACAGAGGATGGAACCCTTCGGCTTCTTCACCAGCTGGCGAACCGCAAGGTACTCGATTATCCGCTCCTTCACCTTTTCCAAGCCGTAGTGGTCCTCGTTTAAGATCCGCTCCGCTCGGGAAAGGTCCCGGTTTTCCCTGCTCTTCGCCTTCCAGGGCACCGCGAGCAACCATTCGAGGTAGTTCCTGCTCACCGTCGCCTCGGCGGACATCGGAGGCATCGCTTCGAGCCTCTTAAGCTCGAGTAGCGCTTTTTCTTTCGCCTCGGCGGACATCGGGGTCTTCTCTATCCGCTCCCGAAGAAGGGATATCTCATCCCCTTTCTCCTCCGTTCTCCCCAGTTCTCGTTGGATCGCCTTGAGCTTCTCCGTGAGATAATACTCCTTCTGCGCCTTTTCCATCTGTTTCTTCACCTGCTCGTGGATCTTCTTGTCTATTAGTAGCTTATCCACCTCTTCCTTTAAAGCAGAGTAGACCTTTGAGAGTCGGCGGTAGGGCTCTATCGTCTCTAATAGATCCTGCTTCGCCTCGGTGCTTATCGGTAGTTGGGCAGCCACCATATCGGCTAACCGCTCTGGATCATCTGCCCGGATGGAGGAGATAAGGGTCTCTGCATTTATGTTCTGCGAGAGCCTGATGAACTGCTCGAAGAGGAGGGCGGTTTTCCGCATCAGCTTCTCCAACTCCGGGGTCATCGAAAGGGGATAATATAAGGTTTCAAGTTCTACAAATAGGAAATCAGATGTGTCTTTGTAAGAAAGGATGCGCGCCCTCTCCACCCCTTCCACCAGAACCTTGTAATTGCCGTTAGCCATCTGCACGCTTTGGACGATGCGAGAGATGGTCCCTACCTCGAATATATCCGATGGGGTGGGCTCGTCTATCCGGGCATCCCTCTGAGCGGATAGGAATATCTTCTTGCCGTTTTTAAGGGCGTATTCAAGCGCAGAAATGGATTTCCTCCGCCCCACCACGAAAGGAACCAGGGTATTGGGAAAGACCACTGCGTCCCTCAGGGGAAGGAGGGGATATTCCTTTTTTTCTTCCTCTAATTCTTTCATCTTCTCTTCCACTGCTGCTCTATCTTACCAAGCAGGACAAAGCCGTCTGTAAGCCTCGTCACTTTTCAAGGGAGAATAAAATTAAGATCAACCAGCTTTTCCCTCGATCAGGGTAATGGGGCTCTCGTCGCTCTCCACCGATTTTCTGGTGATGATACACTCCTTTATACCGGAGGATGAGGGGAGTTGATACATAAGATCGAGCATAAAATCCTCGAGGATCGCCCTCAATCCCCTCGCTCCCATCTTCTTCGCTATCGCCTTCTCCGCTATCGCCTCCAAGGCGTCGTCGGTGAAGTGGAGATCGACATTCTCAAATTCGAACAGCTTCTGATACTGTTTGATAAGGGCGTTCTTAGGTTTGGTCATCACCTCGATGAGCGCCTTCTTATCGAGTTCATCTAAGGTGGCGATTACCGGTATCCTACCCACGAATTCCGGTATGAGCCCGTACTTTATCAGGTCTATCGGCTGTACCTGCTCTAATATCTTTCCGATGTTGTCTTCACCTTTCTTTTTCAGCTTGGCGGAAAAACCAAGCGATTTTTCCCCGATCCTCTGCTCGATTATCTTCTCCAACCCGACAAAGGCACCACCGCAGATGAAGAGGATGTTGGTGGTATCTATCTGGATGAACTCTTGATAGGGATGTTTCCTTCCTCCCTGGGGAGGAACATTGGCTACTACCCCTTCCAGTATCTTGAGGAGCGCCTGCTGAACACCTTCACCGGAGACATCCCGAGTGATCGAGGGGTTCTCGCTCTTGCGCGATATCTTGTCGATTTCGTCGATGTAGATGATCCCTTTCTGAGCCTTCTCTATGTCGTAGCCCGATGCCTGGAACAATCGGAGAAGGATGTTCTCCACATCCTCCCCTACATATCCTGCCTCGGTTAAGGTGGTGGCATCGGCGATGGCGAAAGGAACCCTGAGAAGCCGGGCGAGGGTCTTGGCGAGCAGGGTTTTGCCCGAACCAGTAGGACCGATGAGGAGGATGTTGCTCTTTTCCAGCTCCACATCACCCCCTCCTCGCCTCCGCCACATCTCGATCCTCTTATAGTGGTTGTAGACCGCTACCGCCAACCTCTTCTTTGCCTTTTCCTGGCCAACGACATATTGATCGAGGAAGGCTTTTATCTCGGCAGGTTTGGGAAGATGGGGTTTTTTCTCTTTTTGCTCTCCTATCCTCTCCTCAGCCAGTATCTCCATACATATCTCCACGCACTCATCACAGATATAGGCGTTGGGACCAGCGATTAGCTTTTTTACCTCGGCTTGGCTTTTGTTGCAGAAGGAACAACGGAGGAGAGGAGGCTTCTTTTCCCCTTTTGACATCAATCTTCTCCTTCGAGGGCTAATCCCTCCTCTTTTCTATAATCTCATCTATTATACCATATTCTTTAGCCTGAGCTGCGGTCATAATGAAGTCTCGATCGGTATCCCGTTCTATCTTGGAAAGCGATTGTCCAGTGTGCTCCACCAATATCTCGTTCAGCCTCTTCTTCAGTCTTACTATCTCCCTTGCCTGGATGTCGATATCGCTCGCCTGTCCTTGAGCCCCACCCATCGGTTGATGGATCACCACCCGCGAGTTGGGGAGGGCGAACCGCTTTCCCTTCGCCCCTGCAGCGAGAAGGAGGGCAGCTATACTCGCCGCTTGGCCAATGCAGATGGTAGAAACATCTGGTTTGACGAACTTCATCGTGTCATAAATGGCAAGGCCAGCGGTCACCACCCCGCCAGGGGAATTTATATAGAGAGAGATATCCTTATCCGGGTTTTCCGCTTCCAAGAAGAGCATCTGGGCGATGACCAGGTTGGCTAAGTTGTCGTCGATCGGGGCACCGATGAAAATTATGTTGTCTTTGAGGAGGCGGGAGTAAATATCATAGGCTCGCTCACCACGGCTTGTTTGTTCAATTACCATTGGGATGAGCTGCATTTATTTTCTCCTCCTTAATCAATAATAGCCTTTTTTTTGAGAAAGTCAATCGCCTTCTTCATAAGGAGGTTCCGTTTCAACTCATCAAGGCTCCCTTCTTTCTTGATCCTTGCCTCAACCGCTTTTGCCCCCTTACCGCTCTGCTCCGCTATCCTCTCTATCTCCTCCTTCACTTCATCATCGGAGACGGTTAATCCCTCTTTTTTTATGATAAAGTCGAGGATCAATCCCTTTTTCACCGCTAATGTGGCGTTCTCTTTCTCCTGTTCCCGGAATCTATTCCAGTCTACCCCCCGGGGGTCAACCCCTTGCGCTGCTAAACTCCTCGCTACCTCTTCCACTCGGCTGTCGAGCTCCTGCCTCACCAGATACTCTGGCACGGGGAAGGGATTTTTGTCGATGATCTTTTTGAATATCTCGTCAAGGGCTTTTCTCTCCGCCTCCTGCTCTTTCTCAGCCCGGATGGTCTCCTCCACCTTTTTCTTTAGTTCCGCTAAATTTTCAAAGCCAAGATCCTTGGCGAACTCGTCATCGAGTTCAGGGAGTTTCTTCTCCTTTATCTCCTTTATCTCCACCCGAACCGACGCCTCTTTCCCCTTAAGCTCATGGATGCGGTAGTCTTCCGGATAACGGAAGGTGAACTCCTTGACCTCGCCCGGGCGAAGCCCTATTATCGCTTTGCTGAAAGCTTCCGGCATCCCTGCGGAACCCACCTCGAAGGTAGCATCCCGCTGGAAGATGGGTTTTGCCTTCTCTCCCACGATCTCCCGGCGGTAATCGAGTTTTATCAGATCGCCCATTTTTACACCCCGATCCTCAACGGGGATGAGTTCTCCCTGCTCCTTTCTTATTTGTTCCAATCGTTCTTCGACCTCTTTCTTTGTGATCTTGATCTTTCCCCGTTTCACCTTGACCTTGTCGTACCCTTTTACCGTGATCTCCGGGACTACCTCGAAGGTAGCCTTGAACTTTAAGGGTTCTCCCTCTCTTATCAGCACCTCCTCGATGTAAGGGGGATGAAGGGGATTAAGCTCGTGTTTTTCGATCGCCAACCGGTAGTATTCGGGAACGAGTTTATCGATGATCCGCTGTTCTATGGTGGCTTTGTAGCGCTGTTTTATCACCGAGATGGGGGCTTTCCCTGGACGGAAACCCGGGATCTTCGCCCCTCTTCTTATCTCAGAGGAGATTGTTTCTATCTCCTCTGCCACCACCCCTGCTGGCACCTCCACCAGAAGGTCCCGTTTATAATCGTCTATCTCGGTTAGGGTCGATTTGAAGTCCTTTTTCGCCATAATTTGAATTACTCCATAAAAAAATAAAGTTTAAGTTTCTATTTTATTTTATAAAGCCAAAAGATTAATGGTGCGAAAGGGGGGATTCGAACCCCCACGGTTGCCCACTGGATCCTAAGTCCAGCGCGTCTACCAATTCCGCCACTTTCGCCCAATTATAAAAACCAATGGTAGGCCGTGAAGGACTCGAACCTTCAACCTTCTGATTAAGAGTCAGCTGCTCTACCAGTTGAGCTAACGGCCCACCACTTTTTATTTATATCCCAAAATGGGATATTTGTCAAGATTCATGGTGCGCCTGGTAGGATTCGAACCTACGGCCTACGGATCCGGAGTCCGTCGCTCTATCCCCTGAGCTACAGGCGCACTCTCTTACCCTGCTCTCGATTATCTCGTTGTCAAAAGAAAGATAAATGGGGTGAGCGAAGGGATTCGAACCCTCGACCCCTGGATCCACAGTCCAGTGCTCTTACCAACTGAGCTACGCTCACCACCTAAATGGCACGCCTGGAGGGACTTGAACCCCCAACCTACGGATTAGAAGTCCGTTGCTCTATCCAGTTGAGCTACAGGCGCACTTCCACCTTACTAATTTTATTCCCCTTGCTCATCTATGTCAAGCTGATATTATGCTGGAGGATTGTACCACGAAGCCCTCAATTAGAGACTATTTATCCAAAAATAAGGAACTACTTCTTTCCCGGACCGTACAGGACCATCCCCGGTCTTGCCCCGGTGTGTTTTCCCTTCTCCGCAACCACCGTCCCGTTTACGATCACATAGTCTATCCCCTCGGGGTAGTGATGGGGGTCACGATACCGGGCGGTGTCCTTTATCCTCGTATAATCGAAGATAACGATATCGGCATACATCCCGGGTTTTATCAATCCTCTATCGGTTAGTCGCAGCATTTCCGCGGGAAGGGAGGTCATCTTCCTTATCGCCTCCTCAAGCCTCATTATCCCTCGCTTTTTTACATAATAGCTGATAACCCGAGGGAAGGTCCCGTAATAGCGGGGATGGGGAAAACCTTCGCCCAACTTGGCTAAGGCTCCGTCCGAGGCGATCATATTATAGGGATAAACCATAAGCTTCTCGGTATCCTCCTCGCACATCTGGAAGAAAACCGCTTGGGCATCGCCGTTTTTCATTATCTCTATTACCAGGTCGGCGGCGTTATCCACGGTGGGCTTCTTCCCGAGCATCGTCAAGATCTCGGTTAGGTTCTTTCCCTCGAACCGAGGATCCTTCTCATAGCGCGATATGATGATGGCGCTTACCGTATCCACTCCTTTGCTTGTGGTGAAGCGTCTCTTGATTAACTCCTTCTTCATCTCGGCGTATAGCTTAGGGTCTTTCGTCCGCTCAATGAACTTCTCGAGCCCCCCTTCCCGCGCCCAACCGGGAAAGCTTGAGGAGAAGCCAGAGGAGGTGGCAAGATAAGGATACATATCACAGGAGACCTCTATCCCTTCCGCCCTCGCTTTGTCGAAGATCCGAAGGAGCTCTTTCGTCTTTCCCCATACTGTATCCCGAGCCAGCTTGATGTGGGAGACCTCAACCCGACAACCGGCTTTTCGCCCGATCTCTATCGCTTCCTCCACCGCCTCGAATATCTTATCGCCGTGGGAGCGGATATGGCTGGCATAAAAACCGCCATAACGAGCAGCTACCTTGGCGAGCTCTATTAGTTCCCCGGTTTTGGCATAGACCCCGGGCATATAGGCAAGTCCGGTGGAGATGCCCATCGCCCCTTCCTCCATCGCCTGAGCCACCAGTTTCTTCATCTTGGCCATTTCTTCCTCGGTGGGAGCGGCATCTTTCAACCCCATCACCTTCTTCCTTATGGTGTTGTGTCCTACGAGGCAGGCGAAATTGAGCGAGATGCCGTTCTTCTCGAGCTTGGCGAAATATTCACCGAGAGGAAAAGGAGAACCGCCACAATTTCCCCCTAAAGCGGTGGTTACCCCCTGAAGC
>JAGGZT010000021.1 GCA_021161905.1 Acidobacteriota bacterium
CCTTTTCCCCCTTCTTCCCCAAAGGGCTAAGCTTCCAAAGAAGCCGATTGATGAAGGATGGACTCACTCTAAGGCGTAGAGGTAGTGATCATCGCTTCCGAAGTAGACGGTGCCGTCAGCGACCGCCGGAGAGGAGACCACCTCATCCTCTGTTTTGAACCTCCATTTCAGCTTCCCTGATTTAGCATCGAGGGCGTAGAGGTAGTGATCAGTGCTTCCGAAGTAGAGGATGCCATCAGCGACCGCCGGGGAGGAGTGCACCGAATCCTCTGTTTCGAACCGCCATTTTAGCTTCCCTGATTTAGCATCGAGGGCGTAGAGGTAGCTATCATAGCTTCCGAAGTAGACGGTGCCGTTAGCAACTGCCGGGGAGGAGCGCACCCAATACCCTGTTTCGAACCGCCATTTCAGCTTCCCTGATTTAGCATCGAGGGCGTAGAGGTAGTGATCGCTGCTTCCGAAGTAGACGGTGCCATCAGCGACCGCCGGGGAGGACCACACCGCATTCCCTGTTTTGAACTTCCATTTTAGCTTCCCTGATTTAGCATCGAGGGCGTAGAGGTAGTCATCGCCGCTTCCGAAGTAGACGGTGCCATCGGCGACCGCCGGGGAGGAGTCCACCGTACCCTCTGTTTCGAACCTCCATTTCAGCTTCCCTGATTTAGCATCGAGGGCGTAGAGGTAGTGATCGTGGCTTCCGAAGTAGACGATGTCATCGGCGACTGCCGGGGAGGAGTCCACCGCATTCCCTGTTTTGAACTTCCACCTTATCCGGTGGAATTCGGGAACCCCCTTTGTCTTATAGACCCCGGTATGAGCGAGGTTTGCCCGGAACATCATTTCATCCCTCCTTAGGTGAATACACCGTACACTTTTGGAAAAGGGTATGCTTTCACCACTATAAACTCTTCTCCCCTAATTTTCAAGAGGTATTTGGGAGTCGATCCCGATTAGGAAGGAGGTTCCTCGCCGGCGAGCCAGACGCCGTTTTTCGTTCGGTTCTTTATCACATACATCGCTTTATCCGCCAGGCGGATCAGCTCAGCAACAGAAGAGGCGTTTTTCGGATAGGTGGCGATGCCGAAGCTGGCGGTAAGTCTTATGTCCAGTCCCTTGGCTGTGGCGAAGCGATGAGAGGCTATTTTCTCCCTCAGGTTTTCGGCGAGCCTTTTCGCTTCGCAGACATCGGTATCGGGGAGGACGATGATATACTCATCACCACCATAGCGAACCAAGATGCAGTCTCGGGGGCTTTCCTCCTTTAAGAGGAGAGCCACCTCCTTTAGTACTTCGCCTCCGACCTCGTGTCCGTAGTTGTCGTTTACCTCTTTGAAGAAATCGAGGTCGAGGAAGATAAAGGAGAGAGGCTTTCCCTCCCTTTTCGCCTTTTCCATCTCCTCCCTCGCCTTTCTGAAGAGATAGCGTGAATTGTAGAGACCGGTGAGGTCATCGGTTATGGCGAGGAGTTGGGTTTTCTCGTAAAGGGTGGCGTTCTCTATGGCGATCGAGGCGAAGTCTGCCACCAGCTCCATCTTCTCGAGATCATAGTTGGTGAATCTGCCGCCTTCGCCTACTTTATTTATGATCTCGATGACTCCGAGCGTTTTGTTCCTGCTTACTAAAGGGACACAGAGTATCGACTTTGTTTTGAACCCGAGTATCTTATCGATATCGGGAAAGAAGCGCGGGTCCTTCCTCACATCGTTTACCAGGGCGGGTTTCTTCTCCTTAGCTACCCAGCCGGCAATCCCCTGGCCTATCTTGAGCTTTACTCCCTTGAGTTTCCCCCCCTTGGAGCCGAGAGCTTCTTTGAAGACGAGCTTTTCTCCCTCTTGATCTATGAGGAGAAGGGACCAAGCCTCCGAAGGAACGAGGGAGGTGCTTATATCCATCAGCTTAGTAAGTACCTCTCGAAGTTCTAAGGTGGAGGTTAAGGTCCTTCCTACCTCCCGGTAGAAATCGAACATCAACCGCGAGGTACTGCCCTTTTCCTGCTCAGGTAAATCTTCCATCCTTTTCCTGTAGGCAGAAAGCTATTTGGCTAGCTCGAGCTTCCCCCTCTTTTCCTCTATAAGTTCAACCAAACCGAGGACAAAGACCAGAGAGACGGCATAATGGAAGATCATCTCGAATATGGTGCCAAAGAACCCCCTTACTCCGCTTACCCGCGCCATATGTATGGCAGGTCGGAATAGATGGTAGATGATGAAGAGGAGACCGAGGAGAAGGAGTATCTGGGTGGATTTTTTAGTAAGGGTAGGCGATTCCACCTTCTGCCACTCCGCCACCCTCTTTAGGGCGATCACCACCGCTATGGCTAAGGGGATAAGGAAAAGAATGGCATCAGCGGAGTAGATTTTGAAGTTATAGTAGAAGAGATATTGAAGGGGTATTCGTCCACCTTCTATTGGGAGGATCATTAGAAAGAGATAGGAAAAAGCGGATATAAAGAGGATCTTAGCCAGCTCTTCCTGTTCCTTAAGGTAGAGATTAGCGAAGAGACCAAGCATCATCAGGAGGAAGAGGATGGTGAGAAGAAAACCAAAAAAGGAATAGCCGGTGGCGGCGATGGAGACGAACATCCCAAGGACGACAAGTCCCATATGGGCGAGCGAGACCAAAAGCTTGGTAAGCGATTGAGAAAGAAAGAGGTAACCTACTCCAAAGGAGGCGAGGGAGGCGATTAGCCAGTAGGCATCTGCACCCTCAAATCCGAGGAGCAACATCTTGAAGAGAAGGGAGAAGAACCACACCGCGGAGGTTGCCATTGCAAGGAACAACACCGGGTTGGTTCCGAATTCATATCTTTTTTCTTTCATCTGACCTAAACCCCTTTTTGCTTCCCTTTAAATTACTTAAGTTTCTTCAATTATAAAAACTTTTCTTTGGCTGATATCCTATAAGATATGCCTCCTTCTGTCAAGGTTTTTGAAAAGTGAGATCAAAGCAGTTCATCCCGTCCTTCTTCTTTTAGTTTAGCGATGATCTTCTTCACCTCCTGGGCTCGATCCTCGTGGCAGATGAGAAGGACATCGTCCGTTTCTACTACTACCAGATGGGAAACCCCAATAGCTGCTACTGGCTTTTTGGGGCTATCGATGATATTTTCTGTCGAGTCGATGGCAAAGAATTCCCCCCTAACCCGGTTTCCATTATCATCCTTTTCCCATACCGCCTTTAGTGCCTTAAAGCTTCCAAGGTCGTTCCAGGGAAAGATCCCCTTTACGCAAAGGATGTTTTCCGCCCGTTCCATTATTGCATAGTCGATGGAATCGACCGGTGCTTTGGCATAGAAGCGGACTACCGCTTCTTTTTCCTCCTCTTCTGTTCTTGCTGAGGCTATCTCTTCAAGCAGGGGATAGAGCTCGGGTTGATGTTCGGAAAAGGCAGAAAGGAGCGTTTTTATCCCGAAGACGAATATCCCCGAATTCCAGAAGAAGTTTCCCGCCGCAAGATAACTCTCCGCTTTTTTCCGATCGGGTTTTTCCACGAACCGGTTTACCTTGAATATCTCACATCCCTTTATCTCTTCCTCCTTTTCTCCTACTTCGATGTAGCCGTACCCCGTCTCCGGATAGCTTGGTTTTATGCCAAAGGTTATCAGGTTATCACCCACCTTTGCCCTCTCCACCGCAGCGGAAAGGGCGAGGCGGAAGAGATCGTCATCCCCAATGTGATGATCAGCGGGAAGGGCGACCATTACCTCGTCTGGGTCTATTCGATGGAGGTGGGCGGCGGCAAACCCAAGACAGGGGGCAGTGCTTTTCCCCGCCGGCTCGACGAGGATGTTTTCCTCAGGTGCTTCAGGGATCCTTTCTCGAAGGAGATGGCGGTGGGCTTCGCCGATGACGAAAAATATCTTATCGTAGGGGACAAGAGGGAGGAGGCGGGATACTGTTTCCTCGATCATCGTCCGTTCCGATGCGATGGGGAGGAACTGTTTCGGCAGATTCTTCCTGCTTCGGGGCCAGAAACGGGTTCCGGAGCCACCCGCCATTATCACCGCAAACATAGGCTATCTCCCCTCTTTGTGCCCTTCCATAAATTCCTTGAGCTTATCCTCCATCATCCTCCGGATCTCGTTGAGCCTTTTCTCTGTATCTGCCTCGAACCGGAGGACGATCACCGGCTGGGTGTTAGATGGTCTGATCAGCCCCCAACCATCGGGAAAGACTACCCTCACTCCATCTACATCGATGGTCTGGTAGTGTTCGTCGAAATATTTTTTCGCCTTCTCCACCACTGAGAACTTGATCTCATCGGGACAGGGGAGACGGATCTCCGGAGTGAAATAGGTCTTGGGGACATCGGCTAAATGCTCAGATATGGTTTTCTCCTCTCTGCTCAGGATCTCCAATAAACGGCAGGCGGCGAAGATGGCATCATCGAATCCGTAGTAATTGTCGGCGAAAAAGAGATGCCCGCTCATCTCCCCGGCTAAAGGGGCGTTTATCTCCGCCATCTTCTTCTTGATGAGGGAGTGCCCTGTCTTCCACATAACCGGGCGCCCCCCGTGTTTTTCGATGTCTTCGATTAGTGTCTTGGAGCATTTCACCTCGAAGATGATGGGAGCGCCGGGGTTCCTTTTAAGGACATCGCGAGAGAAGATTATGAGGAGCTTATCTCCCCAGACGATCTCCCCCTTCTCATCGATTACCCCTAACCTGTCTGCATCGCCGTCGAAGCCGAGGCCAAGGTCGTAACCCCCCTCCTTAACCGTTTTGATGAGGTCGGTTAAGTACTCGGGGACAGTGGGATCGGGATGGTGGTGAGGGAATCTTCCGTTGAGCTCGCAGTAAAGCTCCTTTACCTCACAGCCGAGTTCCCGGATGAGCCTTGGGGCGATCAAGCCAGCGGTGCCGTTTCCCGCATCGATCACCACCCTTAACTTCCGCTCGATCTTGATCCTCTCTTTGATCGCCTCGATGTAATCATCGATCAGGCTCCGCGAGCTGAGGGAGCCCGTTCCCGAGGCGAACTCCCCCTTCTCTATTATCTTCCTCACTTCCTGAATCTTCTCCCCATATATCGCCTTTTTCCCCTCACAGATCTTGAACCCATTGAATGAAGGAGGGTTGTGGGAGCCGGTTACCATAACCCCACCATCGAGGTCGAGGTAATGGAGGGAGAAATAAAAAAGTGGGGTAGTAACTACCCCAAGGTCGATCACCTCTGCTCCCGTTTCTATAAGGCCTTTTATTAGTGCTTTGGAGAAAGACTCGGAGGAAAGGCGATTATCCCTTCCCACCGATAGAAGCTTTTTCCCTCTCTCTTTGAGGTAGGTCCCTATCCCCAGACCGAGTTGATGCACCACTTCAGGGGTAAGGTCCTTGTCCACCTCACCTCGGATATCGTAAGCCCTGAAGATCCCTTGGTTCATCTTTGCTCCTATAGGGTTACATTTATCAACCTGTACCTTCGGGTTCCTAACCCGATCCTCTCGGCATAAGAGAGCCAGCCCCGCCAATCGACATCCGGGAAGAGAGCGCGAAACTTGTCCTCTCCGGGATTGAAGCCAGAGGTCAGCTTCGAGTTCTTTAGCCCTTGCTGCTGGTTGACCAGATCAACCGATGCCTGGTCGATCGCCACCGGGTCCCGGGAGGCGAGGATGCCGATGTCGGGAACGATGGGGTTATCGCTGAAGGTGAAGCAGTCACAATCAGGGGTTATGTCGAGGAGGAAGTTGAAAAACACGGTCTTATCCCTCTTTTTCTCCCAAGCAGCGTAGGCGGTCTCAACCGTCTTTTCCGCCACTACCTCCGGTGCCTCGTTCCACAGGATCCTGATCGCCCCCTGACGGCAAATGGTGATACAATCACCACAGCCGATGCATCTTTTTAGATCGAAGCTCGCCTTCCCCTTGATTATCTTTATCGCCGATACAGGACAGACAGCGACACATTCACCACATCCGATACAGAGTTCTTCCCTTCTTAACTCCGGCTTTATGTGGGCGTGCATCTGTTGTTTACCGCTTCTCGGCGCTGCTCCCATTCCCAGATTCTTTATCGCCCCACCGAAGGAGGTTATCATATGACCTTTAAAGTGGGTGAGCACTATCAGGGCGTCCGCGTAATAGATAGCGGAAGCAATGCGGACCTTCTTGAACCGCGGGAGGTTGACCTCCACCTCTACATAATCTTGGGAGATAAGACCATCGGCGATGATAACCGGTGCCCCAATTGTGGCGTAGGAGAAGCCGTGAGAGATAGCGAGTTCCAAATGATCCACCGCATTCTTTCTTTTCCCGATGTAGAGGGTATTTGTATCGGTGAGGAACGGTTTCCCTCCTCGCTCTTTGATCAAGGAGACGATGGGGGAGACGAAGATGGGACGGAGATAGCGGGTTCCTCCCTCTTCCCCCATATGGAGTTTTATCGCTACCAGATCCCCTTCATCTACGAAATCGTTCCCCACTCGGTTGATCAAAGCGATTAACTTCTCTATTAGGCTTTTGTTCTCCGTTGCCCGGGAACTGACAAAATATACCTCCGACATCTTCCTCTCCCCTTGGTGCCAAGTTTTCTTTTTTCAGTTGGCTGGTTTTACACAGCGGAAACCTATCTCCCAACTCCGCTGTTTCGGTTCCATCCCCGCCCTTGCCGGAGTGCGGAAGAAGAAGGGATTACTCATCCATCCCCCACCCCGGATAACATAGAACCCTTTTTTATAGTCCACATCTTTATGACGATTCCCCGGGTAAGGTCTATAGGGGGAATCAACCCATTCAGCTACATTACCCGCCATATCGAAAGTGCCATAAGGGCTTTTCCCCAATATATGAGAGCCGACAGCCGAGGTACTACCTACCTCCTTTTCTCCATAAGCACACCGGTATATAGTGAATAGATGAAATAAGGAGATAGATATATCCTTATTTCCCCAGGGAAACTCCCGTTTGTCCTCCCCCCTTGCCGCCTTTTCCCATTCCTCCTCGGTAGGGAGCCTTTTCCCCGCCCATTTAGCGTAAGCTTTGGCGTCCTCCAAGGTAATGTCGCAAACAGGATGCCTCCCCGTTCCCAGTGGGTACCTCCCTTTCTCCCAGTTGGGAGGTGGAGGGTAGCCCGTTTCCTTCAAAAACTTGAAGTAATCACGATTTGTTACCTCGAACTTATCTATGTAGAAGGAATCCACAAAGACCTTATGTTGTGGTTGCTCGTTTTTGAACCACTCGGCATCCCATTTATGAGATAGGTGGCTCTGGGAGATGTCGCTTAGGTTGGTACCCATAAAGAAGCTGCCCGCTGGCACAAGCACCATTTCCCCTCTTCCGGTATCGGGGAAGATGATGAAGAGGAAAAGGAAGAGAGCGATAGCGGTTATAAGTAGTACCGCAAATATCCCAAGTATCGCCTTGGCGAAGCCACTTCTGGTGTAGCCGGCTAAGGTGAAGATCCCCCTCCTTAGGAGATAAACCCCCAAGGCTAATAGAGGAAACTCCCACAGCTTGGTATAGAAGGTGGAAAGGGGCATAAGGGTGAAGAATATCTTCACCGAGGAGGAAAGCTCACGAAAATTGGCGAGAAGATAGGAAAAACCAATACCCCATACCCCCCAGCAGAGGATTACCGTTGCTGTTGCTAAGGGGGGAATGAAGAACCGACGAGCGATAAAACCGAAGATTAGGGCGAGAGCGAAGAAAACCACTCCCTCCTCGAATCTGATCCCATTCTCCTCTATCAGGGGGAGCATCACCAGTCCGATGGCAAACGCCGCCCAGAAGATAAATAGGTCCCGAAGCGAGGAGAGGGCTCGGGATATGGTGGGTTTTATCAGCTTGAACTCGGTGGTGATGACCGCGCTTAGGGTGTTTACGCCAGAGAAAAGGAAGGGAAGATAACCGCCTCGCGGGAAAAGAAGGGGTTTCCCTCCCTTCCAATACCCAAAGAAGGGGATGAAGGAGAGGGCGAAGACAGAGATGGCGCTTATGGGTACGGAATCGGATATTATTCCGATAAGGAACGATTGGGCTACCAAGCTTATCCCAAAAGCCAGCTGGGACATCGGAGAGAGTGAGGGGTGGGTTTTGAAGAGGAAAAAGCCAAATCCCACTCCCCAAAGGAGGAGGAGGGCGTTTTTCACCCATCCTAAGAGATCGAACCGTCTCGCCCGAAGGTGTGGGATTCCCTTTTCTTCCTTCTTTCCTGTGAGCTTCCTCTTTATTCTTTCGAAGATACTGGTCGTTCTTTCTTTTTCAACCGTTGGTAGTCTCACCGTCCTTGGCTTGCCCTCAAGCGCCTGGGCGAGCTCGGATGCGGAGTTCCATCGCTCCTCTTTGTTCTTCTTCAGCGCTTTCAATATCGCCTCGTTTATTCGCTCGGGTACATCGGGGATGGGCGCTGGTTCTTCTCCCAGGATCCGAGATTGCACATCCCCCCCGGGGAAGGGAGGTTGGCCGGTTAAGAACTCGTAAAGCACCACCCCTAAGGAGTAGATATCGCTCCGCTGATCAGTTGGTTCTCCCAAAAGTTGTTCCGGTGACATATAAAGTGGAGTGCCGATCACCTTGGCATGGGTTATCCTTTTGAGACAGTCGTCTATATTAGCGGCGATGCCGAAGTCGGTTATCTTGATCACCCCTTCGTGGGTCTTCATAATGTTTGAGGGCTTTATATCCCGGTGGATCACCCCCCGGTTATGGGCGTAGCCCAACCCTGCGCAGATCTGCTTCGCGTATTCTATGGTCTCGGTAAGGGTGAACTTCTTTCTCCTCCTCAGGCTTTGTTCCAGGGTATAGCCGTCGATGTATTCCATTATTAGGAATTTGTATTTCCCCTGGTCTTCAAAATTGTAGAGCCTCACTATATTGGGATGGGTAAGTAACATCGAGGCTTTCGCCTCTTTCTTCAGGTCTTCTATTGCTTCCCGATTGTTGACCAGCTCCTGAGGGAGAAACTTGATGGCAACGGTGAGGGAAAGCTCGAGATCGAGTGCTTTGTAAACCACCCCCCGTCCTCCACGCCCCAATTCCCGGAGGATCTTATATCGCTCCCCGATGACCATTTGCGGTTTAAAGTAGGATACCGTCTCCGCCAGTTTGGGGTTGAGGCGATAGTTCTTTGGGGTGATCATCTGGGAGAGATCTGCACCGCACTTGATACAGTAGTAATTTCCATCGGGGTTCCAAGCGCCGCATTTACCACAATACATCTCTTCCCCTTCATAAAAACGAAGAAAGGATGGCAGAAAGCCACTTTTTACCTTTCAATTATACCGAGGAATGAAATAGGAGTCAAGAAGGAGGGAGATGCCTTTCTTCCATGGTTTCGAATGTTGGTCCCTTATGAGGAAGCTTTTTCTTTTTTCTCTTTTTGTTCCTCCTTTTCCGGGATGAGAAAGATAACCTTGGTTCCTTTGCCCACCTCGCTCTCGATGAATATCCTCCCTCCGTGTTTCTCGATGATGCTCTTCACGATGGGAAGGCCAAGTCCGGTTCCCTGGATCTGGGTGCTGGGGCGGTGAACCCGATGAAATTTTTCGAATACCCGTGGTATTTCATCCTTGGGGATGCCCATACCCGTATCCTCCACCTCGACCCTTATCATTCCATCCTCCCGAACAACCCTTATCCATACATTCCCCTGTTCCGGAGTGAACTTGATGGCGTTGGTGATGAGGTTTATCATCACCTGCTTCATCTGGTCGGGATCGGCAAAGACCTTGCCTATATCCGGTGCTACCTCGAGTGAAAGAGGGATACCCTTTTTCTCCGCCTGGGGCTTCAATTTCTCCACTACATCCTGGCACATATCCGGAAAATCGAACCAGACCTTCTTGGTGGGGATCCTCCCCGTTTCTATCTTCTGGATATCGAGCAGGTCCTCGATGAGCCGGGTGAGCCTCTTACCCTCATCGAGGATTATTTTAAGGAATTCGTTCCTCGTCTCCGCATCCATCTCCGGGTCGTTCAGGATGGTGGAGGCGAAACCGGTGATGGAGGCGAGAGGGGTGCGGAGCTCGTGGGAGACCGCGGAGACAAAGTCGGTCTTCATCCGGTCGATCTCGGCAAGCCGGGTTATGTCCTGAAGGAGGAGAGCTACCCCTAAAAACTCCCCTTGTGGTTCGCTGTAGATGGGGGCTATGTTCGCTCTTATAACCTTCGTCCCGGTTTCTATCTTCATCTCATAGAGATGGCGTTCCTCTGGGGATCCGCTCTTGAACTTGGCGATAACCGCTTCAACCTTCTTTCTTGTCTCCGGTTTATGACAGTCGTAGACACTTTTGCCCACCAGTTCATCCCCATCTATGTTCAGGATCGCCTCCGCCATCCGGTTTACCAAAAGCACCTTGTTCTCGGCATCGGTAACGATGAGCCCCTCGCCCATATTCTCGATCAGGTTCTCGAGATAGGCTTTTGATCTCGCTATTTCCTCCTCGAGCTTCCTTCCTCCAAGCGCCACCCCTATCTGATCGAGGAACCCTCTTACCCTTATTACATCCTCCTCCCCTAAGGGTTTGGTGTTTCCTATCCCTACTACCCCCAGTACCTCACCTCCCGCAGTTATCGGTATGTTTACGATGTAATCACAGCCAAGGAGATTGGCTATCATCGATGCGGCTGGTTTCAACTCCACCCGGTCGGTGAAATCCTTCACCAGCTCCGTTACTTCCATTGTTCCGTTCGAGAAGAGGGGACGTTTCTCCAACACCACCTTTCTCAGCTTACTTCCAGGAGAAAGTGGTATCTTAAGGCCAACGAGATCGAGCCCGGTAATCTCCTTTATCTTGGCATTCAGCGCTTCGGGCCTCGTGCTGTAGGTATAGACGAGGTACTTCTTGTCCTCGGAAAGGAGCAGCAGGTCGAAGAAGTGGTAGTTGTATATCGCTCGGGCTCCCTCACATATCATCCTGATCACCCGGGAGAGCTCTTCACCTGAGTTGAGCCTCAGGTTTATCTCCTGGATCAGCTGACTCTCACGCTCCAATACCTTGCGGTCGCTGATATCGCGGGAGGAGGCGAGCATAGCCACCACATTTCCCTCTTCATCCCGCACGCTTCCCGAGCGTAGTTCAGCGATGAACCTTTCCTTGTTCTTCCTCAAACCGATCAGCTCACCGGTCCATCCCCCTTTCAGCGTCTTTGGGATAACCTCGCGGAGGATCACATCCAGTTGTTCCGGTGCCCAGCAGTCGGCAACTCTGAATTTCAACGCCTCCTCTTTGCTGTATCCCCATATCTCGCAGAAGGCTTCGTTTACCTCTATTATCCTGCCGTCCACATCGGCGATGCAGATCGCATCCATAGAGCCGGAAAACGCTTGATAGAATAGCTTGAACCTCTCCTCCGCTTCCTTCATTTCGGATATGTCGAGTAATGCCTCTATCCCTCCGGTGATATTTCCGTTCTCGTCTCGTAAGAGATCAATGCTCCTTAATACCGTGATCCTCCTTCCGTCTTTGGTAAAGAAGTGCTTCTCTTTGCCGGAGACCGGTTTTTTTATCTCGGGGTCAAAAAGACCACAATGTTCGAGGCATTCCTCACACTCAAGGATGGAGCAGCTCTTGCCGATAAGCTCCTCCTTTCGGTAGCCAAGCAGACGCTCAAACTCACGGTTAACCTTCACTATCTTCCTATCGGGGCTTACGATGAAGACGGCAGCAGGGATAGCGTTGAACAGGATGTTCTCCACATACTCCTTCTCCCTTCGGAGCGCTTCCTCCAGCTCTTTCTTTTCGGTGATGTCTATAATTATCCCTTGATAGCCGATTACCTTTCCCCGGCTGTCTTTGACAGCAACCGCCGATTCCAAACAGTGGATCACCTCGCCGGTTTTCTTCCGATACGATACCTCGAGCTGAGATATCTTCCCCTTCTCCTTGAGCTGGTGGAGAAACCACTCCCGCTTTGCTGGTTCGAGGTAGATTTCCTTGGCGATATCGGTGGCGAGGAAATCCTCCTTGCGCCTGTAGCCAAAGAGTTTCACCAGGGATTCGCCTACATCAAGTAGGTTTCCCTCAGCATCTAAGAGGTATATCCCCTCCTTTAAATGTTCGAGGAGAGGGTCAAGTTGGAATCTTCCCTTTGACTTATCCTTTTCAGAAAGGCTTTTTCGCTGAGCCATTTTTCCGCGCTCCTCGCGCTAAGCTTGTTCCAAGATCTCTTTTACTTTGGCGACGAGTTCATTCACATCGAACGGCTTGGTTACATAGTAATCGGCGCCGAGCTTGTTCCCTTTTTCCCTATCCGTCATCTGTCCTTTAGAGGAGAGGATGAGGAAGGGGACCTTAACTAAGCGGGGTTGGCTCTTTACCCATTCGAGGAGGGCGAAACCGTCCATCCGGGGCATCATCACATCGGAGATGATGAGATCAGGAACATCTTTTTCCAATATCTCCTTCGCCTCGAGCCCATCATTGGCTACTAGAAGCTTATGCCCTAATTTCTTTAAGTTGTAGGTGATGAGCCGTACCATATGGGGCTCGTCCTCAGCTATCAATATTTTTTTTGCCATTTTTCCGCCTTGGTTTTAATGGACTTGGTTGGTTTCATTGGCTTTGCCGGTTTCACCGGTTTAAACCTGCGGTTGATGACCGGTTTTATGGGCTTTGGTTTAGGCTTGATTTTAATCGGTGGAAGAGGACGAGGTTTCTTTTCCACTACCGGTACCGATTTTTTGACCTTAACCCGAATGTCGTCGAAGTAGACATGGGAATTTCCCCAGGTCCTTAACCCTATCATCCCGTTGGTGTAGGTTTTGTCCTTCCCCGTAAGCACCAGTTTTCCAG